>NZ_JBSFTP010000001.1:0-281269 GCF_053591315.1 Streptomyces sp. NPDC003042 | reverse complement strand
GTGCGCTCGGCTACGACCCCCAGGACGACTCGGAGCGCTACGCCGGGCAACTCGTCACGGAACAGCCTGCTCGGGCTCGGGAGCCCGTACGGCGGCACGTGTGGCGGCGACACCCCCGCTGGGCCCGGCCGGGGCCATGGCGTGCACCTCGGGCCCGGGTACGTAGCCCATGGCGGGCGCGGTAGCGGCGGTGACGGGCGCGGCCATGAAGGAGGGAGGCGGGCCACTGCGCTCCAGCCGGTCGAGCCGGGCCTGGAAGGACCGCTCGTCGTCGAAGGCGGCGGGCAGCAGCACGCGGGCGCAGATCAGCTCCAGCTGGAGCCGCGGCGAGGTCGCCCCGCGCATCTCGGTCAGCCCGGTGTTGACCAGGTCGGCGGCGCGCGACAGCTCGGCGGCGCCGAAGACGGCGGCCTGGGCCTGCATGCGCTCGACGACATCGGCGGGGGCGTCGATGAGGCCCTTCTCCCCTGCGTCGGGCACGGCGGCCAGGATCACCAGGTCGCGCAGCCGCTCCAGGAGGTCGGCGACGAACCGGCGCGGGTCGTTCCCGCCCTCCACGACGCGGTCCACGACCTCGAAGGCGGCGGCCCCGTCCCCGGCGGCGAACGCGTCCACGACGGAGTCGAGCAGCGACCCGTCCGTGTACCCCAGCAGAGAGGTGGCCATGGCGTATGTCACACCCTGCTCGGCGGCGCCGGCGAGCAGCTGGTCCATGACGGACATGGAGTCACGCACCGATCCGGCGCCCGCGCGCACGACGAGCGGCAGCACGCCGTCCTCGACGGTGGCGCCTTCCCGCCCGCAGACCTCGGCCAGGTACTCCCGCAGGGTGCCCGGCGGCACGAGGCGGAAGGGGTAGTGGTGCGTACGCGACCGGATGGTGCCGATGACCTTCTCGGGCTCGGTCGTGGCGAAGATGAACTTGAGGTGCTCCGGCGGCTCCTCGACCACCTTCAGCAGGGCGTTGAAGCCCGCCGAGGTGACCATGTGCGCCTCGTCGATGATGTAGATCTTGTAGCGGCTGCCGGCCGGCCCGAAGAATGCCTTTTCCCGCAGGTCACGGGCGTCGTCGACACCACCGTGCGAGGCGGCGTCGATCTCGATGACGTCGATCGAGCCCGGCCCGTTCCGGGCGAGGTCGCGGCAGGACTGGCACACGCCGCAGGGCTCGGGGGTGGGGCCCTGCTCACAGTTCAGGCAGCGGGCGAGGATGCGCGCGCTGGTGGTCTTCCCGCAGCCCCGCGGCCCGCTGAACAGGTACGCGTGATTGACCCGGTTGTTCCGCAGGGCCTGCATCAGCGGGGCAGTGACATGCTCCTGCCCGATGACCTCGGCGAACGACTCGGGGCGGTAGCGGCGGTAGAGCGCAAGGGACGACACGTCTACGAGGTTATCCGGGCCCACCGACAACAGCGGCCCGCAGACGCCCCCGGACCCGCCCCGGAACGCAAAGCGCCCCCCACGCACCCGCCAGAGCCCACTTACCCTTGCTGCCTTCCGGCCCTGGGGGAGTTGGGTGAGATAGCGCCACGTGAGGGGCTGGGCCCCACCCTAGCCGATGTCGGCCCCAAGAATCGAACCGGTCCCCCGACCCGTCCACCCCGGGACCGACGGCCGGAACCGTGTTCGCGAGCACCCCTCAACGTCTTGTATTGTTTGCGGCGGAGGATTCGCCTAGTGGCCTAGGGCGCACGCTTGGAAAGCGTGTTGGGGGCAACCCCTCACGAGTTCGAATCTCGTATCCTCCGCCAGTGCCTCACCGGGCACTTGAAGGCCCCGACCGGGAAACCGGCCGGGGCCTTCTGCGTTCCGTGGTCTCAGTTATGTGCGACATAGCCGGGTGACCCACCACATTCCGGCCTCGATGGCCTACCCCTCGTACTCCCAAGGATTCAGCAGGAGTGCGCCTGACCTCGCCAGATGCTTGATGTTGCGGCTCACCAGCGTCCAGTCGTTCGCCAGCGCGGTGGCGGCGATCAGCGCATCGGGGGGATCGATGCTGGTCCCGGCACTCTTGAGCCTCCGGTGAAGAGCGAGGTAGGCGAGTGCCTCCCGCTCTCCGACCGTGGCGATCCGGTCTCGGTACTGATCACGGTGTTCGCGAGCGCCCGCTCGAAACCGGTACGCCGCACCAGATCCGACGTCCCCTGGATACCCGCCTCGATCTCCGCGATCGTGATGACGCTCAGATAGAGGGCAGGAGCTGGAACAGACCGAGCCCAGGCGACGACGGCCGGGGCAGGCTGCGGCCGGGTGGTGATCTCCGCGACCACATTGGCGTCGAGCAGATAGATCACTCGCCGTCCGCCGCGTCGTCGTAGGAACGCTGCCCGAACTCCAGACCCTCGAACGGGGCCGTCGTAAGCCGCTCAAGGAACCCGTCGCTGCCCAGGGTCGCCCAGCGGTGAAGCATGTCGGGCAAGGCATCGATGTCGGTGTCGGCGAGCTCGGCATCGAAGTGCCCGAGCTGTCGCTCGGGCAGGGACTCCCGGATCTCCCGGATCTCCCGGATCGTCCGAAGCGGATGAGGCTCCTCAGGTCTGCGCGGCGGGAGCGGCAGATTCGGGGCAGTGCTCATGATCGGCTCCTCCACGCTGTGGTCCACGGGCCCATGCCTGAAGACCACCCTAGGCCGGGTGGCCCTGGAAAGGCCCGAAAACGACCGGAATCCGGGCTTTGACGGGACCCGTCCGCCGAGTCGCCATCGCTGGCTTGCGGCAGCGACACCCACGGCACACCGAGAGTGGCTGCACGTCACTGCGGTCAGCGCCGCCGCCGCAGCAGTCGTCGCGCCCTCATGACTGTTCGAGCGGCGGGAGTCTGACGCCACCCTGCTTTCCCTGGCGAGAAGGCCCAGTGCGGGGAACCCTCACTCACCTGACCGGTTCCGGCAGTCTCGCCAGGGTTCAGGCTGAACAGCCGACTACGGTCAGCGGCCAGCGCCCCAGTCAGACGAGGCACTGCTGAACCCAGAGGGAGCGAGCTTCCCAGCCTGTCGGTCCGACCACCTACGCTTGGTGCCCTTGTAGCTCGCTGCGCTCCGGAGCACGTCGGATGGGGATGCTCTGTGCCTAACGTTCATTCCACTCACCTGGTCGACCGGGCTGGTGTGTCCCGAGCCGCCTACTTGGTGTCCACGCGACTGGGCTGGCTCTTCCGGGAACAGGAAACTAGCGACATCGGGGTCGATGCACACCTTGAGGTGGTGGACAACGCGGGCCTGACTCCTGGCAGCGTCGGCCTGGGGACCGGTCGACTCCTTGCCGTTCAGCTCAAGTCAGGGGCCAGTCAGTTTGCTTCTCCGGGGGAGGGCGGCTGGTGGTACTACTGCGATACGCGCCACGTCGTGTACTGGCACAAGCACTCGCTTCCAGTCGTCATCATGCTGTTCAACCCCTCCACTGAGCAGATTTTTTGGCAGCATGTCGATGGCGAGACGCTCAAGCTCACCAGCCAGAACTACAAGATCTTCGTCCCTGAGACGCAGCAGTTGGATGAGACCTGCGCCGAGGCGCTCAGCAGACCCGCACGGCACCGCACCAAATCGAGCGACTCCCCGACGTATCCGGACCGGCCGGAGGACGTCAGGAACAGATCCGTCCGACTCGCGGATTACGAACTGGCCGGCTCCATCGATCTGCTCTTGGGGAGCACAGACGAAGGCCTCGCCGGAGCGAGTCCGCGCGACTTCAGGACGGCGCTCGCGAACCGACTCCGCTCGCTGCGGCGCCTTGCCGGTTCACCCAGTGTGGAACTCATCTCTGCCAAAACCGGGTACGAGGAGGACAAGGTCGCTGCCTACCTGGCAGGGAGTGCCCTCCCCGGGCGCGGCCGAACGGTGACGATCGTCAACATCCTCATCGAGTACGCCCGCGGCCGGGGCGTCGAAGTGCCCAACCACTTCCAAGACATCCGGGCCTGGGAACGAATGCAGCGGGTCGCGAAGAGACCCGGAATGCAGAAGATCGTGAAGAACAAGGCACTCGCAGGATCTC
Organism: Streptomyces sp. NPDC003042; assembly: GCF_053591315.1. Classification (NCBI taxonomy): domain Bacteria; kingdom Bacillati; phylum Actinomycetota; class Actinomycetes; order Kitasatosporales; family Streptomycetaceae; genus Streptomyces; species Streptomyces sp. NPDC003042. The sequence goes on along the minus strand of NZ_JBSFTP010000001.1, from coordinate 277,274 downwards.
TCAAGACCCGCTAGCGCTCCAGCAGCGGTCCGCTACCTGGCTCCGGGATGCCGCGTTGCGCGGGTGGTCTCCCTCGGATAGCGCGGTCCCCCGCTCGCGGGCCCCGCTACGCAGCCCGAAGCCCGCAATGGTCTCAGTTCTGGTCTCATTCAGCCCCGTCCGCCCAGGTCCAGCCGATACCCGCCGACTCGTCTCGGACCAGGTCAGAACGGGTACGGGCCTCAGCGGACAGCGCTGAGGAGATTTGGAAAGCGTGTTGGGGGCAACCCCTCACGAGTTCGAATCTCGTATCCTCCGCCAGTGCCTCACCGGGCACTTGAAGGCCCCGACCGGGAAACCGGCCGGGGTCTTCTGCGTTCCCTTTCGGCGGTCGGGCAGGGCGTGTCCCAGGGCGACGACACCCCGCGATGACACCCGTGGGCGGGAACCTTCCGCAGTCCGAGACGTCCAGGCCCACCGGATGGGCCATCCTTGAGCCCGGCGCCGGACTGGCCGAGGTCCGACGCGGCGTGTTCCTTGGCCTGAGGAAAGGTTCTCCATGGCGTCCGGATCAACTCTGGCAGCCTGGCTGCGCGGTCTCGACGGCCCGCGCCTGGCGCGGGTGCTCGCGACACGGAAGGACGCCGCGTCCCCTCCGGAGCCGCGCTCGGTGGGGGAACTGGCGGACCGTCTTCAGCGGCCGGGGTCGGTAGCACTCGCGCTGCCCCTGCTCACCTTGCCCGACCTGCAGGTGGCCGAGGCCGTTGCGGCGTTGGGGACGCCCGCGTCGCGCGATGCCCTGGCGAAGCTGCTGGGAGCGACGGCCGGCGAGGCGGGCCGCGCCTTGGAGGCGGTCCTGGAGGCACTGGCCGGACACGCGCTGGTCTGGCCGGACCGCAGCGGAAGGCTCCACATGGCCGCACCGTTGCGACAGGCGTGGGAGGCGCCGCTCGGGCTGGACGCACCACTGGCGGAGCTCCTGGCGGACATGACCTCCGACGAGCTGCGCGGCATGTTGGCGGCGCTGGGCGTCAAGCCGCCCGGCACCAAGCAGCAGCGCATGGCAGCGCTGCTCGCACACCACAGCGATCCGGAAGGGATTGCCTCGGTGGTCGCGAAGGCTCCTGCGGCAGCCCGCGAGCTGCTGGAGCGCCGAGCGTTCGGGGCTCCCGGCGCCGGCTCCGAACCGGGCGAGCGCTGGGCGCTGGACCGAGGGCTCCTGATCCGGGACCACCGCTGGTACGGCCCCGCCCGGATGCCCGTCGAGGTGGCAGTCGCGCTGCGCGGGCCCGCCTGGCACGCGCCGTTCGAACCCGAACCGCCCGCCGTGCGGTTGGTGTCCGTCACCACGGCGGAAGTGGACCGGGAGACGGCAGCCGCGGCCACGGCGTTCGCGGCGCATGCGGCCTCGGTCATGTCGGCATGCTCGACAGCGCCGCCGGCCACGCTGAAGTCCGGCGGTGTCGGCGCACGTGAACTGGCCCGCATCGGCAAGGCCGCCGGGGCCGATGACCCCGTGGTACGCATCACGCTGGAGGCCGCCCACGCGGCAGGGCTGCTGGCCCGGGACGGCGACCGCGTCGCCCCCACCGAGGCGTACGACGCCTGGGCGGCGCGGGAACCCTCGGAGCAGTTCGCCGCGCTGCTCCAGGCATGGCGGAACCTGCCCCTCACCCCCTCCCGGGCGCGCGACGAGAACGACAAGGCACTCCCCGCGGTCTCCGGGGCGCCACCCTGCGGCGGCTGCTCGCAGACCCGGCACGGGTTGCTCGCCGCCGCGGCGAGCCTCCCGGCAGGGCGGGGGGCGCGAGCCACCTCGGACCTGGGGATGCTCGTGGCATGGCACCGCCCACTCGCCGACCCGACGCCCCAGGGCGAAACACCGTTCGCCACCGTGATCCGTGAGGCCGAACTGCTCGGCGTACTCGCCCGCGGCGCGCTGTCGCCCCTCGGCACCGCCCTGCGAGCCGATGACACGGACGAACTGGCCGCCGTGTGCCGGCGCCTGCTGCCCGCGGCCACCGGCACGGCCCGGTTCGGCGTCGATCTCACCGCCGTCGTCGCCGGAACACCGACCGCGCGAGTGGACGCGCTCCTCGATTCCGCCGCGGACCGGGAAACCCGCGGCACGGCCTCGGTATGGCGGTTCAGCGCCGGCAGTGTCCGCCGCGCCCTGGACTCCGGACGCACCTCGGACGAAATCGCAGCCGATCTGTCCGCCATCGCCGCAGGGCCCCTGCCCCAGCCCCTGGCGTATCTGATCGCCGACACCGCGCGCGGCCACGGCCGCGTACGCGTCGCCCCCGCCGCCTGCGTCATCCACGGCGAGGAGCCCGCGCTCCTGGCCGAAATCGCCGTCCACAGCAAGCTCGCCAAGCTCGGCCTGCGACGGCTCGCCCCGACGGTCCTGGTCGGCCGCGGCCCACTCGACCAGACCCTCGCCGCGCTTCGGGCCGAGGGCTACGCTCCCGTGGCCGAGACGGCCGACGGAACCGTACGCGTCGAGAGGACCCGGCCCCAGCGGGCCGCCGCACCCGTACCGGCCCCACGGAAGGCCCGTACCCAGGCCGGCCCGCGAAGCACGACGGCTCGCCACGCGGCGAAGGCCCTCGCCGCGGCCGACCTGAACGCCCTGGCCGCCCGACTCCTCGCCGCGCCGCCGACCACACCGGAACCCGACCCGTTCGGGCCCGGCGGAGTCCCCTTCGGCACGGATACCGAGGAGATCGTCGCCGGGTACGCGAAGCGGCTGTCGTACAGCGATGTCCGCCAGTTGGCCCATGCCATCGACACCGGTACGGCCGTCACGGTCGATTACGTCGCCACCTCGGGAAGCCGCACCGTACGCACCCTCGGCCGCCTCACCCTCGACCCGCCCTATCTCGAAGCCTGGTGCCACCTGCGGGACGCCGAACGCGTCTTCACCCTCTCCCGGATCCACGGCGTGATGCCCGCATAGGACCCGAGGGTCCCTTTCCCTACCAACTCGGGTGATTCGTACGCCGATAGGGTGAAGGAGGGCTCTGGCAAAGGCGGATTCCAGGGCCTTCCCTCACCCGAACACTCCTTCCGCCCGAACCGCATGGACCTGGAGGTCTGCCGTGCCTGTTCCTCGCGTGAGCCGTACGCCGCTACCGGGCATAGGGGTCCGGTACGACCTCACGACCCGCGAGCACCGCCGTCTGTCGGTGATCGCCCATCGCGACGGTGCCCGGACGCTGAACGCCTACCGGCGGGACGATCCGGACGAGTGCGCGCTGTCGGTGAAGCTGACCGGTCGTGAGACGGAGGCGCTGATCGACGCGTTGATGCCCTCGCACCACAGCCCGAACCTGCTCTCCACGACCGACCTGGGGTTGGTGGCGGAGCGGATCGAGCTGTCCTCCGTCTCGCACTGGAACGGGCGGGTCCTGGGCGACACCCGGATGCGGACGCGGACCGGCGTGTCGATCGTGGCGGTGCTGCGCCGGGCCGAGGCGATTCCGTCTCCCGGGCCCGACTTCCGGCTGGCCGGCGGGGACACATTGATCGTGATCGGCACCCGCGAGGGTGTCGAGGCCGCCGCCGCGATACTCGGCCGGGAGTGAGCGCATGCACTCCTCCGCTGTCTTCCTGATCGAGTTCGGCGCGATCATCCTCGCCCTGGGCTTGCTGGGCCGGTTCGCCGGACGCTTCCAGTTCTCCCCGATACCCCTCTACCTCCTGGCCGGCCTCGCCTTCGGCAAGGGCGGTCTGCTGCCGCTGGGCACGAGCGAGGAGTTCGTCGCGATCGGCGCCGAGATCGGCGTCATCCTGCTCCTGCTCATGCTCGGCCTGGAGTACACGGCGAGCGACCTGGTCTCCAACCTCAAGACCCAGTACGCGGCGGGCCTGGTCGACGCCGCTCTCAACGCCCTTCCCGGCGCGGCCATGGCCCTGCTGCTGGGGTGGGGGCCGGTCGCCGCCGTCGTCCTGGCCGGTGTCACGTGGATCTCCTCGTCCGGCGTCATCGCCAAGGTGATGGGCGACCTCGGACGACTCGGCAACCGCGAGACCCCGGTCGTCCTGAGCATCCTGGTCCTCGAGGACCTCGCGATGGCCGTCTACCTGCCGATCGTCACCGCCCTGCTCGCCGGGGTGAGTCTGGCCGCGGGCAGCCTCACCCTCGCCATCGCCCTCGGCGTGGCCGGACTCGTCCTCTTCCTCGCCGTCCGCTACGGCCGCGTCATCTCGCGCTTCGTCTCCAGCGACGACCCCGAGAAGCTGCTGCTGGTCGTCCTCGGCCTGACCCTCCTGGTCGCCGGTATCGCCCAGCAGCTCCAGGTCTCCGCCGCCGTCGGCGCGTTCCTCGTCGGCATCGCCCTCTCCGGGGAGGTCGCGGAGGGCGCCCACAGCCTGCTGAGCCCGCTGCGGGACCTGTTCGCCGCGGTGTTCTTCGTCTTCTTCGGCCTGCACACCGACCCCGCCAGCATCCCCCCGGTCATCCTGCCCGCGCTCGCCCTGGCCGTGGTCACTGCGGGCACGAAGATCGCCACCGGCTACTGGGCCGCGCGCAGGGCCGGGATCTCCGTCAAGGGGCGGTGGCGCGCCGGTGGCACCCTGGTGGCGCGCGGCGAGTTCTCCATCGTCATCGCCGGCCTCGCCGTCACCGCGGGCATCGAACCCTCCCTCGGTCCCCTCGCCACCGCCTACGTCCTGGTGCTGGTCGTCCTCGGCCCGCTCACCGCCCGCTACACCGAACCCGTCGCCACCTACCTCACCGGACGGCTCCGGCCCCGTCGGCCGGAGATGCCGGACATGGCAGACATGGCAGACATGGCGGATGTATCGGGCGTGCCGGACGTGAGTGAGCAGGTGTTCGCCGTGCCGCTAGGCCTTCCCCAGGGGGGCGGTGCCGGGAGCGGTACCGGCGAGGCGGGTCAGGACCGGGCCCGCCAGGGCCAGGACGAAGACGTACGCGGTCACCAGCGGGCCGAGTGAGCCGTGCGTCGTCCCGACGAGCCCGACGATCACCAACGAGAACTCACCCCTGGCGATCAGGACCGTCCCGGCGCGCAGCCGGCCCAGTCGGCCCACGTGGTCGCGGGCGGCGGCGAACCGGCCCGCGAGCACCTTCGTGACGGCGGTGACGGCGGCGAGCGCGAGTGCGGCCGGCAGGACGGGCAGGAGGTCGCCGGGGTCCACGGACAGCCCGATGGACAGGAAGAACACGGCGGCGAACAGGTCCCGCAGCGGGCTGAGTACGGCACGGGTACGGGCGGCGGTCTCCCCGGTGAGGGTGAGGCCGACGAGGAAGGCACCCACCGCGGCCGAGGCGTGGACGGCCTCGGCCAGGGCCGCGACGATCAGGGTCAGTCCCAGCACCCGCAGCAGCAGTTGTTCGGCGTCCGGGTGGGAGACGAGCCGGCCGACGTGGTGGCCCCACCGGTAGGAGACGGTGAAGGCGACGACGACGGCGCCCAGGGCGGCGAGTACGCCCAGAACCGCCTGCCACCACTGGCCGCCCGACGCCAGCACGGCGAGCACCGGCAGGTACAGGGCCATGGCGCAGTCCTCCATGACCAGCATCGACAGCACCGCCGGTGTCTCCCGGTTGCCCAGCCGCCGCAGGTCCTCCAGCAGCCGGGCGACGATGCCGGAGGAGGAGATGTACGTGGCCCCGGCCAGGGCGAAGATCCCCAGGCCGTCCATGCCCAGCAGCCACCCGGCGACCGCCCCGGGTGTGGCGTTCAGCCCGAGGTCCATCAGGGCCGACGGCACGTGCCGCCGCACGCTGACCGCGAACTCGGGCAGCGAGAACTCCAGGCCCAGGGCCATCAGGAGGAGGACCACACCGATGGCGGCACCGGTCTCGACGAACTCACCGGCAGCGGGCACCGGCGCGATGCCGCCCTCACCGATCGCCAGGCCGGCCAGCAGGTAGAGCGGAATCGGCGAGAGGGTGAAGCGCCGCGCCAGAGTCCCGAGCACGCTCAGAACGGCGAGGATCACCCCCAGCTCCAGCAGCAGCGCGACCGGCGTACGCACCGGGCTCAGCCCCGGATGATCTGTTCCACGCCCGCGATGCCCTCGTGGGTCCCGATCACCACCAGCACGTCCCCACCGCAGAGGGGCTCCTGTGGCGTGGGGGAGGCGATCACGTCCTCGCCCCGCACGATCGCGACGATCGACGCTCCGGTCCGCGTACGGGCCCGCGTGTCTCCCAGCGGCCGGCCGTCGTACGGGCCCCCCGCGCGCACCTCGATCTGCCCCGACATCAGCCCCGGCACTTCCTTGGTCAGGTCGGCGAACCGCTCCGCGATCCGGGGCGCCCCCAGGATCTCCGCGACCGCGTCGGCCTCCTCGTCGTTGAGCTGAAGCACCGGCCGGCCTTCGTCCGGATCCTCTTCTGCGTAGACGACCAGTTCGAAGTCGCCGGTGCGCCGGGCCACCACGCCGACCCGCTCACCCCGGTGATTGGTGAACTCGTACCGCAGGCCCACACCGGGCAGGAGTACCTCGGTGACATCCATCCCCCCATCATCGGGCGGTACGAGGGAGCCGGCCTGCGCGGTGGGGCCACGCGGGGCATGCGGCCACGTTCACCGCCCGGCCCGCCCGGCCCGCCCGGCCCGACTCGCGTCGGACCGGTCCGCTCCGTCCTGAAGCTCGGCGCCGTTGGAGTCCGTCCCGCAGGTCGCACGCGAGATATACTTGTCGCCATACTTGATATCAAGGAGTCCACATGAGCCGCACCGTGATCGATCTCGACGACGAGCTCCTCGCCGACGTGGCGAAGGCCCTGGGGACGAGCACCAAGAAGGAGACGGTCAACACCGCCCTGCGTGAAGTGCTGGAGAACCGGCGCCGCGCCTTGGCTCTCACCAGGCTCCGCGCGGCGGCCGACGAGGGCGCCTTCGACCTGGAGCTGTTCGAGGACAAGAGGAACTACCGCCGGTGAACGCGGCACAGTTCCTGATCGACACCAGCGCACTCGCACGTTTCCTGCGCGGCGACGCGGAGCAGTACGGGTGGGACCAGGCGGCAGCCGCTGGGCTCATCGCGACGTGCCCCGTCACCGAGTTGGAGTTCTTCTACAGCGCGCGGTCCGCCCGGGACCGGTCGCGCGGCATCGAGGACATGCGGTCGGTGTTCGGCTGGGTGCCCGTCGACGATCGTGCGTACGACCGGGCCTGGAAGGTTCAGGAGCTGCTGACCCAGCGGGGGCAGCACCGCAGCGCCGGCGCGGTGGACCTCGTCGTTGCCGCCACCGCGGAGCTCCAGGGGCTGACCCTGCTGCACCGGGATCACGACTTCGAGTGCATCGCGGCTGTCACCGGCCAGGCCCTCCAGTGGTTCGGGCCGGAGACCGGCAAGTAGGCCGCAGCCCTTCATGAGGCGGCACCCGCAGCGCCGCCGCCCCCGTCCAGCGGCGTGATGCGCAGCTGCGCGGCGAAGGCGGCCGCCGGGTAGCGCGGGTCGGGGCGCAGGGCGTACTCGCGCAGGCAGGCCTCGGTGAACTTGATGACGTGCTCGTCGCCGTGCGCGGCGGCCCGCGCGCCCAGCTCGTCGGACGGGGGCACCTCCGGGACCTCCGCACGCCAGGCGTCCGTGCCCTCGCCGCGCCGGTCGACGGTGAAGGCCAGCAGGAACGCCGACTGGACCTGCCAGAGCCGGGCCAGCGTCGGCTCGTGGAGCGCGTGCGGCAGGTGCGGGAGGACCAGGCGGACGGCGGCGGGTGCGGTGACGCCGTGGATCAGCGGAACCGGGTAGACCTCGGGGTGGGCGAGGTAGACGTCGGCGAACTGGGCGGTCATCTCGCTCAGCAGCCGGGGCGCCTGCTCCGGGGCGAGCCAGTCGAGCGAGGCGGTGTAGCCGGGCAGCGCGGCGAGCGAGTCCAGGCGGTGGCGGGCGACACCGGGGCCCGGCCGCTGCCCGTCGAGCGGGGGCCGGGGCAGCGCGGCGACGGCGGCGGGCAGGTCGTGGGGGCCGTGCAGGCGCGGGCTGCCGGGCAGCTCGGTGTAGCGGGCGGCCCAGTACGCGAGGCCGCGGGCCAGTTCGGTCAGCTGGAGCCGGGTCGGCTTGTCGGCCGCGGCGTAGAGGCCGCGTACGGCGTGGGCGGTGCGGATCAGGCCGTGGGTCAGGCCGGCGATCAGGCCCGGCAGCAGGCGGGGCCACCAGCGCACGAGCACCTCGCGCCAGTGCGCTTCGGCGAGTTCGCGGACGAAGAGCCGCTCCCAGTCCCCGGCCCGGCCGAAGGCCCCGAGGGCCGGGCGCCAGGAGGACTCGTCCGTGGGGTCGAGGGGGAAGCGGGCGGCGGGCGGCTCGTGGTGGTCCATCGCCGCGCGGTAGCGCCCGACCCACCGGGCGACCTCGTCCTCCTGGCCGAGCAGGGCGAGCGCCTCGGCGCCCATCGGGCCGTGGTTGGCGAGGTCGACCCCTTTGCCCCGCTCGTAGCCGAGGTCGTCGAGCCGTTCCAGTGCGTCGTTGAGCGCGTCGCCGTAGCTGATCGTCGACAAGAGAAGATCCTTCCGGTATCCAAACAGTTTGGAAATCCGAACCATCTACACTCGCAGTATGCCGCACACCCACGACGCCGGGAAGGCGCCCCGGACACCGACCCCGGCCGAGGTCGAAATCGCGGGCCTGGTACCGCTGTTGGAGCCCTTCTACCGCACCTCCGTCGTACGGGATCTCATGCCCGCGGCGCTCAGCGAGGCCATGGACTCCCAGGGGCTCACCCCGCGCCACGGCGCCGTCCTGCCGCAGTTGCTGGCCGGAGAGCCGCTCGCCGTCAGCGAGATCGCCCGGCGGCTCCACGTCTCGCTGCCCACCGCCAGCGAGCTGGTCGGCGGCCTGAGCCGGGCCGGCATCGTGAAGCGCGCCGAGGACCCGGCGAACCGGCGCCGGATCCTGGTGACGCTGGCCGAGGAGTACCGCACGCCGCTCGAAACGTTCATCGTCCGGCGGACCGAGCCGCTGCTGCGGGCCCTGGAGAGGCTGACCCCGCAGGAGCGGGCGGGATTCGTGGCGGGGCTGACGGCGTGGGTACGCGAGGTACAGGGGTAGCTGGGGTGGCCGGTTCGCCGGGGAAGCCCCTCAAGGCGGGGGCCCGCGCGGCCGAAGGATCGGGTGGGCGCTGTCCGCGCCCTTCCCGCGCCCGTTCGAAACGGAGTTCCGCATGCGTCCGTTCCTGCGCCCGGTCCTGGCCACCGCCCTCCTGCTCACCGCTTCCCTGTGCGCGGCGCCCGCCGCCTACGCCGCCGGCCCCGAGGGGGTGTCCGCGGCGTACCGGGCCGACGACGACGGCCAAGCGGGCACGTACATCGTCACGCTCGCGCGGGAGGCCGATCCCCACCGGGTCATGCGCGAGACCGGCGTCGAGCGCGCCCGGTTCGTCTTCCGCCACGCGGTGCGCGGTTTCGCCGCCGACCTCGACGGCGAGCAGCTGGCCGCGGTACGGGCACACCCCGAGGTCACCGGCGTGGAACGCGACGCCGACGCCGTCGGCGCCCCCGTGACACCGGCGGGCCCGGCTGCCGCCGCCGCAGCCGCCGCCTCGGCCTGGTCCTGGGGCCGCTGAGCCTCACGGGCCTTCCTGGTCCTCGCGCGAGCCGCCGCCCGGCACGGCCTGGAGGTGCACGCCCCCGGCCGGTGCACCGCCCGGCCGGGGGGCGGGCCGTACGGCGCTTCGCGGACGCCTGGCCGCCGCCGGGCCCCGCCCGAGGCCGTCCCGTCGGCGATCTCGCCTTCGTACGCGGCTGAAACCTTTCCCCAGTACGACTGATCCGCCCGTGCGGGTGGACCCGTCGCACTCTGCCCGGTCCGCGCCCCGCACAGCTCTATAAAGGGCCCGTCATGTTGATCAACTGATGGGTTCTCACCATGTTGAAGGCCGCTCTCCGCTTCCTCGCCGCTGCCTCGCTCGCCTCCGCCGCCCTCGTCACCCCGGCCGTCGCCGCCCCCGCTCAGGCGCCGACACCTGCTCCCGCGCCCGGTACCGAGCCGTGCGGCCCGGTCTCCAAGCACCAGGAGTGGCACTGGTGGAGCACCACGACCAACCCGTTCATCGCGTACGCCGTCGAGGCCGCCGCGCGGGCCGAGAACTGGCAGTGGCGCATCGACGACAACTCCCTGTGGCGCGGCGACACCCGCGAGACCGTCGAGGAGCTCTTCCGGACCGGCTTCACCCCCCGGGGCAGTGAGCTGACCCCGCTCGCCGAGTACATCGTCAAGGGCGGCGGCCAGAACACCGCCCACCTGAGCACGAGTTGCGAGAAGTGGGTGGCCGAGAAGTTCGCCACGTACGGGGCCGCGAAGACCGGCTGGGTCTACGAGATCGACGCCCCCGGCGGCATCGACGTCAACGCCAGCGCCCACACCAACGGCTACGAGTCCCCGTACCTGTGGAACAAGGAGATCGATTTCCCGGGCGGGGTCAAGGGCCGGTTCATCAAGCAGGCCTGCAAGATCCACCTGATCAAGACCGACCCCGTGACCAAGGTCAACACGTACGAGAACCTCGGCTGCAAGACCAACCGCGGCTTCGCCCCCTTCCAGAACCGCGAGCTCGTCACCACAGCCGCGCACTGAAACACGCGAGAAGCGGCCGGCTCGGCGGCGGCAGCGGTCAGGAACCGGCCGCCGTCAGGGCGCGGAGGCGTACGTGACGAAGCCCGCCCACGCGGTGTCGCTGACCGCGAGCCGCGGGCCGGGGGGCGGTGGCGACCGGGACTCGGGGAAACGAAACCCGGGGGGCCAGTACGTTTCTGTTGCTTCGCAGTACTGAGAGAAAGAACCTCGCCCAACCCCACCAAACCTCCCCCGGCAGCCGCTCTCACTCACACGGGTGAATTGGCCCAACTGGCTGGACTTTGGACTGGTCTTGGGTCATATGCTCAGCCCGACATCAGCGGACATGAGACGGCCCCCGCCGGGACTGCAATCCCGGACGAGGGCCTGACCAATGAGGAAGACGCAACTTCCCATGGCTTTCGAGCACCCTAGCGCGCCCTCGCGCGCGGTGTACGGCGTTCATCACTCGAACGTCCGGCACACGACCCGGTTCACCGTGATCGGGAACCACCTCATCCAGAACACCGAGATCTCCCTGACCGCCCGGGGGCTCGGCGCCTACATCCAGTCGCTGCCCCCCGGCTCGCCGGTCGGCATCAGGGACCTGGCCAGGCGGGTTCCCGAGGGACAGATCCGGATCGCCGCCGCGCTGCGCGAGCTGGAGGCGCACGGGTACCTGCGGCGGATCCGGGAGCAGCTCCCGGACGGGCGGATCGTCACTCGTACGGTGTCCTACAACCACCCCAAGGCCGTGACCCGCCCCACCCCGCCGCCCCCGGATCCGACGCCGGACCCGGAGCCCCCGCCCGAGCCCGACCCGGAGCCGCAGGCCCAGGTGGCCCCGCAGGAATCCGAAGCCGAACCGGAGCCTGAGCCCGCACCGGAGCCCGCACCGGAGCCCGAACCGGAGCCCGAACCGGAGCCGGAGCCCGCACCGCAGCCCGAACCGGAGCCGGAGCCCGCACCGCAGCCCGAACCGGAGCCGGAGCCCGGACCCACTGCACCGGCGGAGCCGCCGTCCCCCGTCCGCCAGGCAGCGATCACCCTGCTCGGGAGGCTGCGGCGGACCGACCACCGCCTGCTCCTCGGCCGGCGGGACATCGAGCGGCTCGCCCCGGCCGCCGAAATCTGGCTGGAGCGCGGCGGGAGCATGGACTCGATCATCGCCGTACTGACGGCCAGGGTCCCCGACCCCGTCATCAACCCGGCCGGACTGATCGCGCACCGCCTCAAGGAGCAGATGCCCCCGCTCCTGGTGCCGGAGTTCCGCAGAGCCGAGCACGCGGTGCTGGTTCCGATGCAGAACTGCCCGACGTGCGACCGGGGCTTCAGGAGCCCACACCCCGGAACCTGCGGGGACTGCGCGGACGACGCCGCAGACGCCGCCGACGACGGCTGATCGCCCCCGCCGGGTCACGGCGGGGGCGGGTCCCTCGTACGGCTCAGCCGAACTTCGGCATCTCGCCGACCGTCGTCGACAGGTCGATCACCGCGAACGCCGCGCCCTGCGGGTCGGTCACCGCCGCGAACCGCCCGAAGGGGCTGTCCATCGGCCCGAATTGCAGCTTGCCGCCGTGCTTCTTCGTCTTCGCGACCGCCTCGTCGCAGTCGGGGACCGCGAAGTAGATCTGGATGTACGGCGGGAGGTCGGGCGGGAAGTCCTTGTCCATCTTCATCCGGCCCAGCACCGGGTTCTCCCCGCCGCCCAGGCTGAAGACCTTGAAGTCCAGGTCGGCCATCTCCGGGTCGTCACCCGGGTCCATCTGCTGCGCGCCGTACGGGAAGACCTTCGGCAGGAAGTCGTCCGCCTTCTTCACGTCCCGGGTGAAGACCTCCGCCCAGGCGAACGAACCCGGTTCGCCCATCTTGTCGAAGCCCTTGTGCTCGCCCGACTGCCAGACGCCGAAGAGCGCGCCGCTCGGCTCCTTCGCGATCGCCATCGTGCCGAAGTTGCCGACCTGCATCGGCTCCATCAGCAGTTCGCCGCCCGCCGCCTCGATCTTCTCGGCCGTGGCGGCCGCGTCCGGCGAGGCGAAGTACAGACACCACTGCGAAGGCGCCTCGCCCCCCGGCATCGGCGGGACGACGGCCGCGACGGCCTTCCCGTCGGAGTACGCCTCCGTGTAGTTGCCGTACTCGGTGCTGGCCTCGCCGAAGGTCCAGCCCAAGACGTCACCGTAGAACGTCTTGGCGGCCTCCACATCGGCGAACATCGCGTCCGCCCAGCACGGCGCGCCTTCCTGGAACTCACCCATGGTCGATCGACTCCTGTGTCCGTCGTCCAGTACGCATGCATTCCTGTCCTTTCACGCTAGAGGCGGGCTCTGACAATCGCGCGCCGACCGCGCGCCGACCGCGCGCGCGGAGCACCGCCCCGCGAGACGCTGGAGGCATGGACGTCACCATGCGGCTGGCCCAACACCCCGAGGCCGATGCCCTGCTCGCCCGCAGCCCGCTCGCCGCGCTCGTCGGCATGCTGCTCGACCAGCAGGTGCCGATGGAGTGGGCCTTCTCGGGGCCGTACACGATCGCCCAGCGGCTCGGAGCCGACGACCTGGACGCGCACGCCATCGCCGCGTACGACCCGGAGGCCTTCGCCGCGCTGCTCTCGCGGAAGCCCGCCGTGCACCGCTACCCGGGGTCGATGGCCCAGCGGATCCAGCAGCTGTGCGCGTACCTCGTGGAGCACTACGGCGGGGACGCGGCGGCCGTGTGGGCCGACGCCGCGACGGGGGAGGAGCTGCTGAAGCGGCTCAAGGAGCTGCCGGGCTTCGGGGAGCAGAAGGCGCAGATCTTCCTGGCCCTGCTGGGCAAGCGGCTCGGCGTACGCCCGAAGGGCTGGCGGGAGGCGGCCGGCGACTACGGCCCGGCGAACGTCCACCGCTCGGCGGCCGACATCACGGGCCCGGAGTCGCTGGCCAAGGTGCGCGAGTACAAGCAGGAGCGGAAGGCCGCCGCGAAAGCCGCGAAGCAGTCGCCGTAGGGACGCCGCACCACGAGTTGACAGACCCGTCACCGCCCGGCCAGGGCAAGGGTGGGGGCGACCGTAGGGTCGGCGGCATGACCGAAAACCTCACCCGCGCGGCCACCGCCGAAGTCGTCTCCGACGGCCCTGGCAGCGTGATCACACTGCTGACCGACACCGACGAGCTCACCTGCAACACCGCGAGCTTCGAGGTGGGCGCGGCCGGCGCCCCGGTGCACTTCCACACCAAGGCGACCGAGTTCTTCCACGTCACCGACGGCCGGCTGGACGTCCTGGTGGGCGACGAGATCCACACCCTCACCAAGGGCGACTTCCTCAGCGTCCCGCCCGGCGTGAAGCACGCCTTCGCCCCCGCCGCCGGCTCGACGGCCGAGGTGTTCGTCGGCTTCACTCCCGGCATGGGCCGCTTCGACTACTACCGCCTGCTCGGCCGGGTGCGCGCGGGTGAGGCCACCGTCCAGGACATCAAGGACAGCTCACCCGTCTACGACAACCACTACGCGGAGAGCGGGGTCTGGGCCGGCCGGGCGCGCAGCGCCGAGGCGTAGACCTCGTCGGCGTCGAGCCGCCGCAGTTCCTCCGCGATCAGCTCGGCGGCGCTGCGGATCTTGAGGGCCACCTTGCGGTCGGGCCGCCCCGGCAGGACCAGCGTGGCCAGGACCCCCGCGGGCCGGTCCACCCGGATCTCCCCGCCGGTCGTCTCCAGCCGGACCCGGGTGATGACCGGCCCGTCCGTGACCACCCGCTCCACCGGCACCCGCAGCCGGTCCTCCAGCCAGCGGGCCAGCAGCTCGGCGCTCGCGTTGCCGGCCTCGCTCTCCACCGCCGCGCCCGTCACCGGCAGCGGCTTCTGGTCGAGGGCGGCGGCCAGCAGCGAGCGCCACGGCGTCAGCCGGGTCCAGGCCAGGTCGGTGTCGCCGGGGGCGTACGAGGCCGCGCGCTGGGCCAGCACACCCACCGGGTGGGGGGCCGCCTGGGCGTCGGTGATCCGGCGCTGCGCCAGTGCGCCCAGCTCGTCGCGGGCCGGATCGGCGGGGGCGTCGGCCGGCCACCACGCCACCACCGGCGCGTCCGGCGCCAGCAGCGGCAGCACCACCGAGCCGGCCCGGGCGGTGAGCTCGCCGTGCAGGCGCAGCACCACGATCTCCCCGGATCCGGCGTCCGAGCCGACGCGCAGCTCGGCGTCGAGGCGGGTCGGGCGGAGCCGGTGCGGGCCCCGCGCGGTCCGCTTGATCACCGCGATGATGCGGCACGGGTGCTCGCGGGAGGCCTCGGAGGCGGCGCGTACGGCGTCGTAGGCGTTCTCCTCGTCGGTGACCACGACGAGGGTCAGCACGAGCCCCATGGCGGGGCTGCCGACGGCGCGCCGCGCTGCGAGCATGGCCCGGTCGATCTTGCTGGACGTGGTGTCGGTCAGTTCGGTCCGCATACATCGAGTCTGTCAGCGCCTGCCGCACCGGTGACAACCGGTTCGCTCGATTCCGCCTCGAAGCGGGCGGGGGGCGGACTACCGGCGGCGGCGCGCCGTGCCGAAGAGGGACCGGGAGATCTCCCGCCCCAGCTGGGTGCCGACCGAGCGGGCCAGCGAGCGGAACAGCCCGCTGCCCACCACCTGTTCGGCCAGCGAGCGGTCCGCCTCGGGGGCGCCGCGGGGCACCGTCCGGGCGTCTTTGGCCTGCTTCGCGGCCTCCGCGGCAGCGGCAGCCGCTTCCGCCTGCGCCTCGGCGGCCGCCTGCTCGGCGCTGATCTTCTCGTACGCCGACTCGCGGTCGACCGGCTCCGCGTAGCGCGGGTACAGCGGCGACGACTTCACCGCCCGGTCCAGGGCCGCCGCGTCGATCGGCGCCATGAGCGACTGCGGGGCGCGCAGCCGGGTCGCCGCGACGGGCGTCGGCGCGCCGTTCTCGCTGAGCACGGTGACGACGGCCTCGCCGGTGCCGAGCCGGGTGAGCAACTCCTCCAGGTCGTACGCCGAGTGGGGGAAGGTCTTCACCGTGGCCTTCAGTGCCTTCGCGTCGTCCGGGGTGAAGGCGCGCAGGGCGTGCTGCACCCGGTTGCCGAGCTGGGCCAGCACGTCCGCCGGCACGTCCTTCGGCGTCTGGGTCACGAGGAACACGCCGATGCCCTTCGACCGGATCAGCCGCACGGTCCGGGTGATCGACTCCAGGAAGGCCTTCGAGGCACCGTTGAACAGCAGGTGCGCCTCGTCGAAGAAGAACACCAGCTTCGGCTGTTCCAGGTCGCCGACCTCCGGCAGGTCGGTGTAGAGGTCGGCGAGCAGCCACATGAGGAAGGTGGAGAACAACTGCGGCTTGTCCTGCACCGCGGGGAGTTCCAGTACGGAGACCACTCCGCGCCCGTCCGCGGCCGTACGGAGGAATTCGCCGGTGTCGAACTCGGGCTCGCCGAAGAACTCGGCGGCGCCCTGCTGTTCGAAGGCGGTCAGCGCCCGCAGGATCACCCCCGCCGTGACCGTGGAGAGCCCGCCGATGCCCTTGAGCTCCGGCTTCCCCTGGTCGGAGACGAGGAAGGCGACCACCGCCCGCAGGTCCTTGAGGTCGATCAGCTCCAGGCCCTTGGAGTCCGCGTAGTGGAAGATCAGGCCGAGGGACTGCTCCTGCGTCCGGTTCAGCTGGAGCACCTTGGACATCAGCACCGGCCCGAAGGCCGTCACCGTCGCCCGAACCGGAATCCCGGCGCCGGTCCCGCCCAGCGAGTAGAACTCGCTCGGGCAGCCCCTGGCCTCCCACTGCTGGGCGACGTCCCTGGCCCGCGCCTCGACCTTCTCGTTGGCGGTGCCGGGCGCCGAGATGCCGGAGACGTCGCCCTTGATGTCGGCGAGGAAGACGGGCACGCCGTTCGCCGACAGCTGCTCGGCGATGAGCTGGAGCGTCTTGGTCTTGCCGGTGCCGGTGGCGCCCGCGACCAGCCCGTGCCGGTTGAGCATGGACAGCGGGATACGGATCTGGCGGTCCGGCAGGCAGGCGCCGTCCCACAGCAGTGCCCCGAGATCGAGCGCGGGTCCGGTGAAGGCGTACCCGGCGGCGATCGTGGCAGCCGGGTCGGCTGCGTCGGCTACTTCGGCTGCGTCGGCTGGGGCGTCGGCCGCATCCGCCGGAACGTCAGGGTCCGTGCTCTGACTCATGCATCACTCCCGAATTAGCGCTGCCTGCCACTTTTGCACCCATGCCGTCAGGCTGCGCCCGGAGGCACCGGCCCGGTAGGCTTTCGGTGTGATCTTCAAGCGCATCGGAAGCGGGCGGCCGTACCCCGACCACGGCAGGGAAACCACCCGGCAGTGGGCGGATGTCGCCCCGCGCCCGGTCCGGCTCGACCAACTGGTGACCACCAAGGGACAGCTGGACCTCGAAACGCTGCTCGCCGAGGACTCCACCTTCTACGGCGACCTCTTCGCGCACGTCGTGAAGTGGCAGGGCGACCTCTATCTGGAGGACGGGCTGCACCGCGCGGTGCGCGCGGCCCTCCAGCAGCGCCAGGTGCTGCACGCACGCGTCCTGGAAATGGACTGATTGCGCCTTTCGGGTCAGCCTTGCCCGATCAATAGATCATTTAGTAGGCATCGTCCGGGCGCGGCACTACGCTGCGCCCATGAGCATGCTCACACCCCCCGGCATGGGCGGAAAATACCGCGTCACGGGAGCTGCCTACCCCCGCATGAGCCGTCCCCGGCGCCGCCGCCGGATCGTGTTCGCCGTGCTCGGATCGGTCCTCGCGCTGGCCCTCCTCGGCTACGGGGCGCTGCAGCTCATCGACGTGTTCCGAGGCGACGACGGCGGTAAGCGGAATGCGGCGGCGGCCGGCAAGGACTGTCCGACCGCGCCCGCCAAGCCCGCCGAGCCCGCCAAGGCCGTCGCCGAACCCAACGGAGGCCCGACCGCCTCCACATCCGCCTCACCGGCGGTCGTACTCCCCGAGGCCGGTCAGATCACGGTCAACGTCTACAACGCGACCCCGCGCGCGGGCCTCGCCAAGGCCGTCGGCGACGAGCTCGCCAAACGCGGCTTCGTCGTGGGCCAGGTCGGCAACGCCCCTCCCCAGTTCGACAAGAAGGTCCCCGGTCCCGGGATACTGGTCGGCTCCCCCGCGACCGACAAGGCCGCCTACTCCGTGCTCGGCACCCAGCTCGCCGGAGTGACCCAGCAGCACGACACCCGCGAGGGCGCGGACATCGACCTGATCCTCGGCGACGCCTTCAAGGAGCTGAACACGAAGGAGGACGCGGACAAGGCGCTGGCCCTCCTGGCCAACCCCGTGCCCGCGCCCGCCAAGACCTGCTGAAAGCGCCGAGCCTGCGGAACGCGCTGCGAGCGCCGACCGCGCGGTACGGCTATTCGGCCGAGCCGTACATGCGGTCGCCCGCGTCACCCAGGCCCGGCACGATGTAGCCGTGCTCGTTGAGCCGCTCGTCCACGGCGGCCGTCACCACCGTCACCGGCGTGCCCGCCAGCTCGCGCTCCATGATCTCGACGCCCTCGGGCGCGGCCAGCAGCACCACGGCGGTCACGTCGTCCGCGCCGCGCTTGATGAGCTCCTGGATCGCCGCGACCAGCGTGCCGCCGGTGGCGAGCATGGGGTCCACGACGTAGACCTGACGCCCGGAGAGGTCCTCGGGCATGCGCGTCGCGTACGTGGAGGCCTCCAGGGTCTCCTCGTTGCGGACCATGCCCAGGAAGCCCACCTCGGCGGTCGGCAGCAGCCGCACCATGCCGTCCAGCATGCCGAGACCGGCCCGCAGGATCGGTACGACCAGCGGGCGCGGGTGGGACAGCTTCACCCCGGTGGTCGGGCCGACCGGGGTCTCGATGTCGGCCTGCTCGGTGCGTACGTCGCGGGTGGCCTCGTACGCCAGGAGGGTCACCAGCTCGTCGGCGAGCCGCCGGAAGGTGGCGGAGTCGGTGCGCTTGTCGCGCAGCGTGGTGAGTTTGTGCGCCACCAAGGGGTGATCGACTACCTGCAAACGCACAACATCCTCCAAGACTCAGCCGGGTTTCGACCTGTGACCTGCGACCCTGCTACCTGCGAAAACGGCCGCTGTACGCGACCTGCACCCAAAAGGCTACGCGCTGGCAGGACCGCTCCGTGTCCACGGCGAAGATGCGGCCCGCCCGGACGGCCAGCACGCTGGACTGGTGAGCAACGGACGGAACAACGGACTGGGCGGCCCACTGGTGATCGCGGCCGTCGACGGATCCGACCACAGCCTGCGGGCCCTGGAGTGGGCCCGGATGGCGGCACTGCGCCACGACGCCGCGCTGATGGTCGCCCATGTACTGCCCGACGTCTCCCAGTTGTACGCCGGCCGGCGCTCCGCCCTGCACGACGCGAACGAGCCGGACGAGTACTCCGACCCGGTGGGCGACCACGTGCGCACCGTCCTGGAGGCCGCGCCCGAGCTGCCCCGCGAGGTGCGGTACGAGGCCCTGGAAGGGTCCGTCCCGGAGGCCCTGCGGGTGGTCGGCGGCGAGAGCGCGCCGCTGATGCTGGTGATGGGCTCCCGGGGGCGCGGCGGGTTCGCCACGCTGCTGCTCGGATCGAACAGCCGGGCCGTGGCCACCACCGCGCCCTGCCCGGTCGTCGTGGTCCCGCACCCGGACCGCGCGCCGCACCCGGCCGCCAAGGACGCCCCCGCCGGAGCTTCGGCCGGGCGGGTGGTCCTCGGGCTGCACACGGCGGAGACCCCCGACGACGTGCTGTCCTTCGCGTTCATGGAAGCGGCCGCACGGGGGACCACCGTCCAGGTGCTCTCGGCGTACGCCATTCCGCCCTCGCCGACCCCGCTGATCGACGCCCCCTTCGCGGTGATCCCGCCCGAGGGGCTCGCCGACGGCGGGGACACGATGCCCGCCGAACGGGAGATGCTGCGCGCCCAGGCGGAGCGGCTGGCCCCGGTGCGGGCCCGCTACCCGGACGTGCCGGTCGAGCAGGCCGCCGTACCCGGCGACGCGGCGGGGCGGCTGGTGACCGCGTCCCGGTCGGCGGCGCTGATCGTGGTGGGCCGCCACCACCCGCGCCTGCGGGCCCTGCCGATGGGCTCGGTGGCTCACGCCCTGCTCCAGCACGCGCACGGCCCGGTGGCGGTCGTACCGACGCTCACGGCCGATGCCTGACCCTGACCTGCACCGATCTGTGCGTGAGTGGCATCAATCGGGCCGTCCGGGGGAAGGTGGACGCGGGGGGTCTGCTTCGCGTCGGCGGAGGAGGACGACCGGACCAGCCTGGGTGGTGGCCGATGCCCGAGACGCAGTCGAGCCGAGCGAGTGACGACAGGGACGGGAGCGAGGCGAGCGAGGGAAGCGATGGGAGCGATCCGTACGACGCGCCGGAGACGACGGCGCAGCGAAGGGCGCGACGTGCCCAGTTCCTGCGCGATCTGAACGAGGCCCGGGAACTGCGCGACCGCGTCCAGCCCCGCCGCGCCCGCGCGGCCCGGATGCGCCAGCAGATGCGCATGCGTACGTTCCGCTGGTGACCGGCGCCCGGTGACCGGCGCCGCGACACGGCCACCGTGCGGAAGACCTCTCGCAAAGCCGCTGTTTCTGCCACGATGCCGATTGGGCGGGGTAAGGACCGGCGAGCGTCACGGCCGTTCCCACCCCATCCTCCGGCCGGGGGGACCTCCAACCGGCACGCCTATGACCAGTGGGAGAGTCACGGTGTATTTCGCCGCACTGCTCGCGCGCACCGAAGACGGGTGGGAAGCGAGCGACCTGGAACTCGACGACGTCGAGTCCCTCAGTGATCTGATCGATCTCGCCCGTTCCGCCGCTGTCGACGACGACACGGTGGTCGCCCTCATCGAGCAGGAGGACGCCTGGTTCGGCGTCATCCGCGTGGACGGCGAGGAGGACCCTCGGTACTTCGTATCGAACGCCTCCGCCGCCGACCGCAGCTCCTACGGCTCGATGCTGACCAAAGAGCTGCTGGGCAGCGACGAGGAGGACGACGAACTCGACGAACTGGACCTGGACGGCACCGAGGACGGCGAGGAGGAACCGATCAGCGCGTTCACGGACGAGGACGACGACGCGGACGACACGGTGGGAGCCGGCTCCGAGCCGCTGCCGACCGGTCCGCTCGGCGACCCCCGGCTGCTGGACGATCTCGGAGTCAGCAACAAGCAACTGATGACCCTCGACGGAGACGCCCTCTCGGAGATCGCCGACTCGCTCGGCGCGACCGAGGTACTGGAGGCCGTCCGCTAGTGATCGCCGCGCACGACATCACGTACGACCACGGTCCCGACCCCGTACGGGATCCGTGGCGGGACTCCATGCGCCTGGCGCTCCAGGAGGCCGACCGGGCGGCAGCGGCCGGCGACGTGCCGGTCGGTGCCGTCGTGCTCGGCCCGGCCGGGGAACTCCTCGCCACCGGGCACAACGAGCGCGAGGCCACCGGCGACCCCACGGCGCACGCCGAGGTACTGGCGCTGCGCCGGGCGGCCGCCCGGCTCGGGGAGTGGCGGCTCTCGGGGTGCACCCTGGTGGTCACCCTGGAGCCGTGCGTGATGTGCGCGGGCGCGCTCGTCCAGTCCCGGGTGGCCCGCCTCGTCTACGGCGCCGGGGACGAGAAGGCGGGCGCGGCGGGGTCGCTCTGGGACCTCGTACGGGACCGCAGGCTCAACCACCGGCCGGAGGTGATCCGCGGGGTGCGGGAGGAGGAGTGCGCCCGGCAGCTGACGGACTTCTTCCGGAAACTGTGAGGCGCGGCACCGGATACGGATTTCAGCCCGGCGTGCTCTTTGGGCTAAGCTCTCTCTCGGTAGCGTGTCCGAGCGGCCGAAGGAGCACGCCTCGAAAGCGTGTGATGGTGCAAGCTATCCGTGGGTTCAAATCCCACCGCTACCGCTCTGATCGAGAGCCCCGCCCCGCAAGGGTCGGGGCTCTCGGCTTTTCCCCGGCGCCGTCGGTCCGTCCGTTGCGTCGCCTCGTGTCGTGTCTTGGCGCCCGTCGCGTCTTGGCGCCCGTCACGTCGCCCGTCGCGTCGCGTCCACTCGCCCGCGTCGGCGCCCCTCCGGGGGGACACCCGCGTGACCGGCCGCCCGTTCGGCCGTTGTCACGGCATGACCAAGACCCAGCGCATGCTCGCCGCCTTCGCCCTCGCGGGGGCCGCCGCGGGCCTCGCCGCACCGGCCGCGTCCGCCTCGCCCATCGCCCCGCTCACCCTCCCGGACCTGCCCACGGCAGCCCCGGGCATGCCGGAGGGTACCCAGCCCCGTTCCGTCCAGGAGATCGGCGGGAAGCTCGGCGAAGGCGCCAACCAGCTCAACCAGCTGATGGAACTGCCGAACCAGCTCGCCCCCGTGATCGCGCCCGTCCAGCCGCTCGTGGACCTGGCGGGCGGCATCGAATAGCGAAGCGAAGAAGGCCCCGACCGGAGTCGGGGCCTTCTTCGTGAGCGACGGGGTCCTTAAAGGACAGGTGAATGCCCAAACTTGACCGGTTAGACTCCACCGACTTGGCAGGACCGGTTGGGGAGGCCGTACCGCTCATGGACACCAAGAAGCTCGTCATGGGCGCGCTCGTCGTCTTCGTACTCTTCGTGATCATCACCCAACCGGTCAAAGCCGCCGATTTCGTCGAAATAGGCTTCCAGGGAATCTCGGATGCCGCCTCCGGGATCGGCGAGTTCATGACCGAACTGGTGACCTGAACCCGTACGCTGAAGCGGTTTCCGGACCCCCCGGCCCCCCACTCCGACGGGTGGGGGGTCTTTTGCGTTCTCCTCGTGTGGGCAGAATGCCCTGTTATGCCCAACTTGCCCTCAACACGGAGATATACGGTGCTTGCACACAGCGCACATGTCTTGTGATGCTATGACCGCTTTTGACGGATGAGTTGACTGAAGGGGTGGCGTGACCGTGCCGGCCAGTACTGCGCCTCAGGTGCCACCCCAGCAGGACCCCCAGGAAGACGCCGCCCCGGTCCCTCCGGCCGCCTCGGTTCCTCCGGCGGCCTCGGCCGCCCCGGCCCCTCCGGCCCCTCCGGCCCCTCCGGCCGCCCCGGTCTCCCCGACCGCCCCGGCCCCGCTGGCAGCCCCGTTCCCGTCGAGGACGCTGAGCACTCGGGGCGCCGACACCCGGGCCCTCACCCAGATCCTCTTCGGGCAGCTGAAGGGCCTCCAGCCGGGCACCAGCGAGCACACCCGGGTGCGCGGGGCCCTCATCGAGGCCAACCTCCCTCTGGTCCGGTACGCGGCCGCCCGCTTCCGCAGCCGCAACGAGCCGATGGAGGACGTGGTCCAGGTCGGCACCATCGGGCTCATCAACGCGATCGACCGCTTCGACCCGGAACGCGGGGTGCAGTTCCCGACCTTCGCGATGCCGACCGTCGTGGGCGAGATCAAGCGGTACTTTCGCGACAACGTCCGCACCGTCCACGTCCCGCGCCGCCTCCACGAGCTGTGGGTGCAGGTCAACGCCGCCACCGAGGACCTCACGACCCTCCACGGGCGCACCCCGACCACGTCCGAGATCGCCGAGCGGCTGCGCATCTCCGAGGACGAGGTGCTCTCCTGCATCGAGGCCGGCCGCAGCTACCACGCCACCTCGCTGGAGGCCGCCCAGGAGGGCGACGGCATGCCCGGCCTGCTGGACCGGCTCGGCTACGAGGATCCGGAGCTGGCCGGGGTCGAGCATCGTGACCTCGTACGCCACCTCCTGGTCCAGCTGCCCGAGCGCGAGCAGCGGATCCTCCTCCTGCGGTACTACAACAACCTGACGCAGTCCCAGATCAGCGCGGAGCTGGGCGTCTCGCAGATGCACGTGTCCCGGCTGCTCGCCCGGAGCTTCGCCCGACTGAGATCCGCAAACAGGATCGAGGCTTAACCGGTTCGAGTGGAGGCGTTCCAGCGTTTCCCTACAGAACCGGCTGATTCCGCTCGGTCGCCGTTCTGTCGCTGGAGATACTTGTCGACATGACGCTACAGCGTGTTGCCGACATGTGACATTCTGCTGGAACCGCGTTTGCCGCAGCCCCGCCTCCGGTATTCAGGTGGAGGCTGCGTTCCTCCGACGGGCGCGCAGAGACGCGACCCGTCCGCGACCTCAAGGGGGTGGCATGTCCGTAGACCAGGGCAGCTCCAAGGTGCTCACGCTTGTCAAGCGCGAGCTGCCGGCAGTGTCCGACCGCTCGGAAGCCATCGACACCCGCACCCTCTCCCGCTCCCTCTTCCAGCGACTTGCCGCCCTGGACGCGGACAGCCCCGACCGGGCGTACGTACGTGACACCCTGATCGAGCTGAACCTGCCGCTGGTGCGCTACGCCGCGGCCCGCTTCCGCAGCCGCAACGAGCCGATGGAGGACATCGTCCAGGTCGGCACCATCGGCCTGATCAAGGCGATCGACCGCTTCGACTGTGAACGCGGCGTGGAGTTCCCGACGTTCGCGATGCCGACCGTCGTGGGCGAGATCAAACGATTCTTTAGGGACACCTCCTGGTCCGTCCGCGTCCCGCGCCGGCTCCAGGAACTGCGCCTCGCGCTGACCAAGGCCAGCGACGAGCTGGCCCAGAAGCTCGACCGGTCGCCGACCGTGCCCGAGCTCGCGGCGGTGCTCGGGGTCTCCGAGGAGGACGTCGTCGACGGGCTCGCCGTCGGCAACGCCTACACCGCCTCCTCGCTCGACTCCCCCTCCCCGGAGGACGAGGGCGGCGAGGGCTCCCTCGCGGACCGGCTCGGGTACGAGGACACCGCGCTCGAGGGCGTCGAGTACCGCGAGTCACTGAAGCCGCTTCTGGCCAAACTCGCGCCCCGGGAACGGCAGATCATCATGCTGCGCTTCTTCGCCAACATGACCCAGTCGCAGATCGGCGAGGAGGTCGGCATCTCCCAGATGCACGTCTCCCGGCTGCTCACCCGGACGCTCGCGCAGCTCCGGGTCGGCCTGATCGGCGAGTGACCGGAGCGTCGGCCGGCCCGCGCGGGCTTCCTATTTGACGTAGCGTCAGGAAAACTGGCGCGATGCGAACGGGAACGCGCGCGGCGCTCACCCTCACCCTGTGCTGCACGGCCGCCGCCGCCCTCACCGGCTGCGGCGGCCCGGCCCGGGACGGCTATGTCGCCGTGGGCGCGGCGGCCCCCGGGCCCGAACGGGGCGCGGGGGAGAACGTGGCGCCGCAGGGCCGGGTGGAGTTCCAGCCACTCGCCCCGCCACTCGGCCCGCCACCGTCGGGCGCCGGGGCACCGGCCGGCTCAGCCACGTCGGCCGCCCCTCCCGGGGGTGCCGCATCGACTTCCACGCCGCCCGGCGGCACGGGATCACAGCCCTCAGCCGGCTCCGGGTCCGGCTCCACGTCCGGCCCCGCGCTGCCTGCTCCGACCGGCGGCACGCCGGGTACGCCGGATCCGGGCACCCCCGCCGCTCCCGTCACCCCTGGCGCTCCCGCCCCGAAGCCGGGCACGACCGCACCGGTCCCGCCACCGCCGACCACGCCGGCCCCGCCCGCCACGGCGGCGCAGCTGTCCTTGAGCACCCCGACGCGCGCGGCGGCGTCCGACCGCTGGTGCGAGCGCGTCACGGTCACCTTCGCCAACACCGGTGGTACGGCGGCTCGTTCCGGCACGGTCAGCTTCGCGACGCACATCATCGGCGCCCTCGGCATCGACTGGGCCACGATCACCACGACCCAGGCCCTGCCCGCCCCCATCGCGGGCGGCACGTCGAAGACCCAGACCTACACGGTGTGCGTGGACGCCTGGCGGGTCCCCCTGGGCATGCGGGTGGAGACGCGGAGGGTCACGGCCACCTGGAACTGACGGCGGCGGCCCGGACCCGGCCTGGACCCGTCTAGACGACCAGCCAGAGGGCCGCGCCGATCAAGATCAGCAGCCCGAGGCCCAGACCCAGCCGGAGTCCGGTCTTCGAGCCGGATCCCTTCGGCCGCCGCCGGGCGCCCGGGACGGACGGGGCGCGGACCGGTTCGGCCGCCTCCTCCACGAAGGCGCGGAACATCTGCGTACTGCCCGCGGGGTCGTAGCCGCCCTCGGGTCCGGGTGAGTTGTGGTTCGCAGCCATGCCTCAGGACCCTAGCGGGTTTTCCGATTCCTTTACCGCCGCACACCCCAGATTCATTTGCCTGTAGCAACCATCAGTTCTATGGTTGCCCTAAGCAACAAGATGGGGGACAGTGCGGTGACCACGCGGACCAGCCACGGCACGGACGCCCGCAGCACCCGGTACGAGGAACTGGCCCGCCGACTCACCGGCATCGGCGCGGTCAGACGTGACCTGGCCCGGGTCCTGCCCCCCGACTGCCCGCCCGGCTCCGCCGCCGTCCTCACCCTGCTCGACCGGCACGGCGAGATGCGGCTCAGCCGACTGGCCGCGTACATGGCCGTCGACATCTCGGTGACCAGCCGCCACGTGGCCCACGTGGCGCAGCGCGGCTGGATCGAACGGGAGACCGACCCGGGTGACGGCCGCTGCCGGATCCTGCGCCTCACCCCGGCGGGACGCGCGCTGCTCACCGACCTCTGCGCCCGGTACACCGACGCGCTGGAGAAGGCACTGGCCGACTGGTCGGCCGAGGACATCGACGTACTCAACACCCTGCTGGCACGACTCCGATCGAGCTTCTAGACAAAGGAAAGACATGGCGACGACCACACCCACCGGTGTGCGGGGAGACGGCCGGCCGGAGACCACGTCCGACGGCACCGCTCCCATGACCCACCCGCAGATCATGAAGGCGCTGTCCGGGCTGATGCTCGGCATGTTCGTGGCGATCCTGTCCTCCACGATCGTCTCCAACGCCCTGCCCCAGATCATCAGCGACCTCGGCGGCACCCAGTCCTCCTACACCTGGGTCGTCACCGCCGCCCTGCTGTCGATGACGGCCGCGACCCCGCTGTGGGGCAAGCTGTCCGACCTCTTCAGCAAGAAGCTGCTGGTCCAGATATCCCTCGTGATCTACGTCCTCGGGTCGGTGATCGCGGGCATGTCCCAGAACACCGGCATGCTCATCGCCTGCCGTGTGGTCCAGGGCATCGGCGTGGGCGGCCTGTCGGCCCTCGCCCAGATCGTGATGGCCGCGATGATCTCCCCGCGCGAGCGCGGCCGCTACAGCGGCTACCTCGGCGCGGTCTTCGCCGTCGCCACCGTCGGCGGCCCGCTGCTCGGCGGCGTCATCACCGACACCGAGTGGCTCGGCTGGCGCTGGTGCTTCTACGTCGGCGTGCCGTTCGCGGTCATCGCGCTGATCGTGCTCCAGAAGACGCTGCGGCTCCCGGTCGTCCGCCGGGACGTCAGGGTCGACTGGCTGGGCGCCTTCCTGATCAGCGGCGCGGTCTCGCTGCTGCTGATCTGGGTGACCCAGGCCGGCGACTCCTACGAGTGGATCTCCTGGCAGACCTGGGCGATGACCGGCGGCGCGGTGGCGCTCGGCCTGCTCTTCGTCCTCGTCGAGTCCCGCGCGAGCGACCCGATCATTCCGCTGCGGCTGTTCCGCAACAAGACCATCACCCTGGCCTCGGCGGCCTCGCTCTTCGTCGGCATCGCGATGTTCGCCGGGACGGTCTTCTTCAGCCAGTACTTCCAGCTGGCCCGCAACGAGTCGCCGACCATGTCCGGCGTCCTGACCATCCCGATGATCGGCGGCCTCTTCGTCTCCTCCACGGTCTCCGGCCAGGTCATCACCAAGACCGGCAAGTGGAAGGCCTGGCTGGTCGCGGGCGGAATCCTGCTGACCGCCGGCCTCGGCCTGCTGGGCACCCTGCGCTACGACACCCCGTACTGGCACATCGCCGTCTACATGGTGCTGACCGGCCTCGGCCTCGGCATGATGATGCAGAACCTGGTCCTCGCCACCCAGAACCAGGTGGCCCCCGAGGACCTCGGCGCGGCCAGCTCCGTCGTCACCTTCTTCCGCTCGCTCGGCGGCGCCATGGGCGTCTCGGCGCTCGGCGCCGTCATGGCCAACCAGGTCACCCAGTACGTCAAGGACGGGCTGACCGCGCTCGGCCCGAAGGCTGCCGCGATGGGCCACGGGGGCACCGCCGGGGGCGGGATCCCCGACCTCGACAAGCTGCCCGCGCCGTTCCGCGAGGTCGTCGAATCCGCGTACGGACACGGCGTCGGTGACGTCTTCCTCTACTCCGCCCCGTTCGCGCTGCTCTCCGTGGTGCTGGTGCTGTTCATCAAGGAGGTCGCGCTGCAGTCGAAGCCGGCCGCGCACAGTCCGGCGACCGAGGCAGCCCCGGACAGGACCTAGCCCCGCCGCCGGGCGGCCTCGGCCTCGATGCCCGCGATCAGGACGTCGAGCGCCAGGCCGAAGTCCGCCTCGGGCGCCCGCCGGACCGTGCCCCCGCAGCCGTTCAGGCCGCACCCGTTCAAGAACTGGGAGACGGCCAGGTGGGCGCCGGTCCGGCCGGCGTACGCCAGGCCGGTCGCGGCCAGCAGCCGTTGCAGAGCGGCGTCGAAGGCCCGGGCGTGCGGGCCGATGTTCGGGTAGGCCACGCTCAGCGGAGCCACCCACGGGTGCTCCGCCAGCAGCCGCCGATAGCCGCGGGCCAGCTCCCGCAGCCCGCCCGGCCAGGCCTCCCGCGGGAGCGGGTCCAACGGCAGGTGCTGCTCTCCGAGGGCGCTGTCCAGGGCGAGTTCGAGCAGATCGTGCCTGGTGTCGACGTACCAGTACAGGGACATCGCGGTGACCCCCAGCGTGGCGGCCAGCCGCCGCATGGAGAACCGGTCCAGGCCCTCGGCGTCGAGCAACCGCACGGTGGCGGCGGTGATCCGGTCCCGGTCCAGCCCGGAGGCCCCCTCCGTGCGACGTCTGGCGGGAGCAGCGGGCCTGACGGTCAGCCACACACTGGGCCTGGCCTCGTCCGGATCGGCCTCGGTCACCATGGAGGCACCCTCCTCACCACAGGGGGATCAGCCCGGAATGCCCGGTCTGCCCTCTTGATGCTAGGGGGTGCCCCCCGTTCAGTTGGTGGGATCAGGACGTGCCGGTCGAGGGAGCCGTCAGATCGTAGAAAGTGGCGCCGCCGACCGTGGAAGCCGGGAACGTCACCTTCACCCAGGCCTCGATGGCGCTGCCAGTGGCGCCGCCGGGGCCGCCGGGGCCGCCCTGGAGCATCGTGGAGCCCTCGCCGGTCTCCAGGGCGACGTCGTTCCGGCCGATGAACCAGTGGACCTTCTCCGCCTTCACGTAGGCCTGGAACTGCTCCAGCGTCGGTGAGGGGTCGCTGCCGTTGAATCCGCCGATCGCCATCACGGGCTCGCCGGATGCCAGTTGGTAACTCGCGGCGTTCTGCGAGCCGATCGCCGCCGCCGCCCAGGTGTACCGCGCGGAGTCACGGCGCAGGGCCGCCTCGGCCTCGGCGCCGACCCGCGTGCCGCCGAGCAGCCCGCCGGGGAGGCGCAGTCCGCCCGGTCCCTCGAAGCCGCGGCCGTCACCCGGACCGGCGCCTCCCCCTGGCGGCGCCCCCGCCGGACCGCCCCGGGGCGGTGCTTCCCCGCCGCCGCCGGGGCCGGACGGCGCCGCCACGCCCCCGGGACCGCCCCGGCCGCCCGCCACCGCTGGTCCGGCGGTCACGATGGAACCGGTGTGGCCGCTGTTCACGGTGGTCAGGCAGTACGCGAGCGGCCCGGCCAGCGCCGCACCCAGTCCCAGCGCCGCCGTGGCCAGCAGGATCCGGCGGCCCCTCCGGACGGCGAACGGCAGCGCGACCGCGGCGAGCACCCCGCCGACCAGGACCGCCCAGCGCAGCCACGGCAGGTACCCGGTGGACCGGCCGAGCAGGACGAAGGCCCAGTACGCGGTCAGCGCGAGCGTCCCGGAGAGGGTGAGCACGGCGGGCAGGCTGCCGCGCTCCTCCCACAGCACGGCGACGCCCATCCCGGCCAGTGCGGCGACGAACGGCGCCAGCGCGACGGTGTAGTACTCGTGGAAGATGCCCTGCATGTAGCTGAAGACCACGGCCGTGATCAGCAGGGAGCCGCCCCAGGCCAGGAAGGCCGCGCGGGCCATGCCGTCCAGCGAGTCGGTGGCCCGGCGGGCACGCCAGGTGATCACCAGTCCGGCCACGAGGAACACCAGGGCGGCCGGCAGCAGCCAGGAGATCTGACCGCCGGTATTGCCCGAGAACAACCGGTCGATGCCGGTCTCCCCCCAGCCGCCTCCGCCGAGGCGATCCCCGCCGCCGACGCTGCCGGTCTCGTTCCCGTTGATCCGGCCGAGGCCGTTGTAGCCCAGGGTCAGCTCCAGGAAGGAGTTGTTCTGCGAGCCGCCGATGTACGGGCGGGACGCGGCGGGCCACAGTTCCACGACGGCCACCCACCAGCCCCCGGCCACCACCATCGCGAGCCCCGCCAGCAGCAGCTGGCCCAGGCGCCTGCGCAGCCGCGTCGGAGCGCAGACCGCGTAGAGCAGGGCGAGCGGCGGCAGGATGACGAAGGCCTGGAGGGTCTTGGTGAGGAAGGCGAGGCCGACCGCGACACCGGCCCAGACGAGCCATGTGGTGCGCGCGCCGTCGAGGGCACGCAGCACGCAGTGGACGGTGACGGTCAGCAGCAGGGTGAGCAGCGCGTCGGGGTTGTTGAAGCGGAACATCAGCGCGGCGACGGGCGTGAGCGCGAAGACGCTGCCGCTGAGCAGGGCCGCTCCCGGGCCGAACTGGCGGCGTACGGCGGCATACAGCACACCGGTGGTGGCTACGCCCATCAGGGCCTGCGGGACGAGGATCTGCCAGGACCCGAGCCCGAAGAGCCGTACGGAGAGCGCCATCGGCCACAGCGCGGCCGGGGGCTTGTCCACGGTGATGGAGTTCCCGGCGTCGGAGGAGCCGAAGAAGAAGGCCTGCCAGCTCTCGGAACCCGCCTGGACGGCTGCGGAGTAGAAGGAGTTGGCGTAGCCGGATGCGCCCAGGTTCCACAGCAGCAGGACGGCCGTGGACAGCAGCAGGGCGGCGTAGGCGGGCCGTTCCCAGCGGGGCCGGGTCGTGACCGCCCGGGTGGCGACGGGTGAGGCGGGTGGAGCGGGTGGGAAGAGCGGCAGTGCTGGCGTGGTCATGGGCCCTCCTGGGACGCCGTGGTGGAGGCCGTCGGTGCTTCGAACGCGGTGCCGTGCCGCTCGGGGAAGACCCAGGCGCGCAGGAGCAGGAAACGCAGCACGGTGGCGGCGAGGTTGGCGGTGATCAGCACGGCCAGTTCCGTGCGGTGGGCGGGTTCGGCGCCGGCCGCTCCGAGCGCCGCGAGGGAACCGCTGGTCAGAGCCAGCCCGATGCCGAAGACGACCAGCCCTTGGGCCTGGTGGCGCACCGCCCGGGCCCGGCCGCGCACCCCGAAGGTGAACCGACGGTTGGCGGCGGTGTTGGCGACGGCGCAGAGCAGCAGGGCAACCGCGTTGGCGCCCTGCGGGCCGGCCACCGCGCGCAGGGCGGAGTAGAGCAGCAGGTAGAGCAGGGTGCTCAGGACCCCGACGGCGCAGAACCCGAGCAACTGCCGGGCCAGTCCGCGCGGGACCCCGGGCAGGGCGGTCCGGTCGCGGGGGTCGTCCCCGAAGGGTCGGGCGAGGCGGTCGAGCGGGAGCGCGCCGACGGCCAGCGCCCGGCCCACCCGCCAGACCCCCTTGAGGTCCTCGGTGGCGGTGCGGACGACGTGGACGGTGGAGTGGGGGTCGTCGATCCAGTCCACCGGCACCTCGTGGATCCGCAACCCGGCCCGCTCGGCGAGCACCAGCAGCTCGGTGTCGAAGAACCAGCCGGCGTCCTCCACGAGCGGCAGCAGCCGTTCGGCGACCTCCCGCCGGATGGCCTTGAACCCGCACTGGGCGTCGCTGAAGCGGGCGGCGAGGGAGGAGCGCAGCAGCAGGTTGTAGGCGCGGGAGACGAACTCCCGCTTCGCTCCGCGCACCACCCGCGAGGAGCGGGCCAGCCGGGTGCCGATGGCGAGGTCGGAATGGCCGGAGATCAGCGGGGCGACGAGCGGCAGGAGTGCGTTCAGGTCGGTGGAGAGGTCCACGTCCATGTACGCCAGGACGGGTGCCTCGGAACGGGCCCAGACGGTGCGCAGAGCGCGGCCTCGGCCCTTTTCCTCCAGCCGCGTGCTGCGTACGCCGTCGAAGCCGAGGGCGAGGGCGGCCGCGATCTCGGGGGTCCGGTCGGTGCTGGCGTTGTCCGCGATGGTGATCCGGAAGGGGTACGGGAAGGTGCGTGTGAGGTGGGCGTGCAGTCGGCGCACGCAGGGGCCGAGGTCCTTCTCCTCGTTGAACACCGGGATGACCACGTCGAGTACGGGGACACCGGGCGGGGGCGCGAGAGGCGCCCGTGCCGGAAGGGCTCCCGGAGAGGTGTCGGTTGGCATGCACCGACCCTCGCGGGGCGGCCTGTCACCGCTGTGTGGTGAGCCTGTGACCCGTCTGTGAGTCCTGGGGCGAGTCCTCGGTTGTGCCTCCGGAGGGGAGCAGGACCTCGAAGGCGGTCCGCCCCGGCTCGCTGCGCACAGCGACCTGTCCGCCGTGCGCCGACACCACGGCCTGGACGATGGCGAGTCCGAGGCCGGTGGAGCCCGCGGCCCGGGACCGGGAGGCGTCGCCGCGGGCGAACCGTTCGAAGACATGGGGCAGCAGGTCGGGCGGGATGCCCGGCCCGTCGTCCTCGATCCGCAGCCGGACGGCGGATGTTTCACGTGAAACATCGACAGTGACGGTGGTGCCGGGTGGGGTGTGGGTGCGGGCGTTGGCGAGGAGGTTCACCAGGACCTGCTGGATCCGCGCCGGGTCGGCGCGGACGGGCGCGGGCTCGTCGGGAAGGCACAGCCGCCAGTGGTGTCCGGGCCCGGCGGCCCGGGCGTCGCTGACGGCGTCGACGACGAGCGGGGCGAGGTCGGTGTCGGTGTCGCCGGCACAGAGCGGGCGGCCCGCGTCGAGCCGGGCCAGCAGGAGCAGGTCCTCGACCAGGCCGGTCATCCGGGTGGCCTCGGACTCGATCCGGCCCAGGGCGTGTCGGGTGTCGGGTCCGGGCTCCTCCCGGCCCCGGCGGGTGAGTTCGGCATAGCCGCGGATCGAGGCCAGGGGCGTACGCAGCTCATGGCTGGCGTCGGCGACGAACTGCCGGACCCGCATCTCGTTCTGCTGGCGGGCCATGAGGGCGGAGGAGACGTGGCCCAGCATCCGGTTGAGTGCCGCGCCGACCTGGCCCACCTCGGTGCGGGGGTCGGCCTCGGCGTCGGGAACGCGCTCGTGGAGTGCCGGTTCGCCGCTGTGCAGGGGCAGTTCGGAGACGCGGGTGGCGGTGGCGGCGACCCGGCGCAGCGGCCGCAGGGCGACCCCCACCAGGGCCTGCCCGGCGAGGGAGGCGGCGATCAGCCCCGCCAGGGTGACCGAGACCTCCACCGCGACCAGCGTGCGCACGGTCGAGTCGACCTCGCGCAGCGGGATCCCGAGGGCCAGCGCCCCGTCGGAGGCGGTCAGCACGCGGTAGGCGCCCAGGCCCGGCAGGTCGCTCTCCACCGGCACGGTCCCACCCTTCTGC
Source organism: Streptomyces sp. NPDC003042 (assembly GCF_053591315.1). NCBI lineage: Bacteria > Bacillati > Actinomycetota > Actinomycetes > Kitasatosporales > Streptomycetaceae > Streptomyces > Streptomyces sp. NPDC003042. Next base: position 244,287 of record NZ_JBSFTP010000001.1, on the reverse strand, counting down.
CCGGCCCTGCGGGCGACCTCGGCGAGGGCCGCCGCCTGCGCCTCGGTGAGGGGGCGGACGGGATCGAGCGAGGGTCCTTCGGCGGGGGAGCTGCGGGCGGTGCCGAGGACTTTGCCCGTGGAGTCGAGGCGGATCCCGGCGGTGTCCCGCGGGTTGCCGGGGGCCAGGACGAAGCCGAGGCTCTTCTCGCGGGAGGCCTTCTGGGCGCCGGGCCCCCGTACGGCCATCTCGACGGAGGTGCGCAGCTGCTCGTCGAGCTGGTCGACCAGGTACGAGCGCAGGGCGAGCGTGGTGACGGTGCCGATGGCCGCGCCGACGACGGCGATCAGCGCGACCGCCGAGACCACCAGCCGGGTCCGCAGGGACCAGGGGCTGCGGGTGGGGGAGGGTCTGCGGGTGGGCGAGGGTCTGCGGGTGGGCGAGGGTCTGCGGGTGGGCGAGGCGAGTCGTACGGGCGTTACGGGCACTACGGGCCCTACTCGGCCGGCTTGATCAGGTAACCGGCGCCGCGCCGGGTGTGGATCATCGGCGGCAGTCCGGTGCCGCCCTCCAGCTTGCGGCGCAGGTAGGAGATGTACAGCTCGACGACGTTGGCCTGGCCGCCGAAGTCGTAGGACCACACCCGGTCCAGGATCTGCGCCTTGCTCAGCACCCGGCGCGGGTTGCGCATCAAGTAGCGCAGCAGCTCGTACTCGGTGGCGGTCAGGTGGACCTCCTGACCGCCCCGGACCACTTCGTGGCTGTCCTCGTCGAGCCGCAGGTCGCCGACGGCCAGCACCGAACCACCGCGTGCGGCCTGCGCGGCGCCCGAGCGGCGGACCAGCCCGCGCAGCCGGGCCACGACCTCCTCCAGGCTGAAGGGCTTGGTGACGTAGTCGTCGCCGCCCGCCGTCAGGCCCGCGATCCGGTCCTCGACCGAATCCCTGGCCGTCAGGAAGAGCACCGGAACGTGCGGGAGCTCCCGCCGCAGCCGGCCGAGTACGACCAGCCCGTCCATGTCCGGGAGCATGATGTCGAGGACCACGACGTCCGGCCGGAATTCCCGCGCCGCCCGCACGGCGCCCGCGCCGTCGCCGGCGCTGCGGACCTCGCAGCCCTCGTAGCGCAGGGCCATGGACAGCAGCTCGGAGAGCGAGGCCTCGTCGTCCACGACGAGGACCCTGCAGGGTCCGCCGTCGGGGCGCACGAGGGCCGTGAGGTTGCCCGTGGACGTGGACGCGTGGGAGGTGGTCGTCGCAGTCATGGCTTCACGCTGGCCGCCGCCTCTGAGAGCGTTCTTGCGCCTACCTGTGAATCTCCTGAGAATCGCCGCAGGCTACGGAGCCTCAGCCGTCGAGGCGCAGGAGCCGGGCGCCGTTGTCGTGGCAGACCGCGCGCAGCCAGTCGTCACCGAGCCCGAGCCGTTCCAGCGCCTGGAGCTGGTGCTCGTAGGGATAGGGGATGTTCGGGAAGTCGGTGCCCAGCAGGATCCGGTCCCCGAGGTCCGCGAGCCGTCCGAGGTCCCCGGGCGGGAAGCCGCCGAACTGCTCGGAGAAATCGGTGAAGGCCATGGTCGTGTCGAGGCGGACCTCGGCGTACCGGTCGGCCAGGTCGAGGAAGTCGGCGTACTCCGGCATCCCCATGTGGGCGACGATCAGCGGCAGCCGGGGGTGGCGGGCCAGCAGCCGGGCGATCGGCTCGGGTCCCGTGTGCTTGCCGGGCACGGGTCCCGACCCGCAGTGGACGACGACGGGGATCCCGGCCTCGGCCAGCAGCCCCCACACCGGTTCGAGCCGGTCGTCGTTCGGGTCGTACCCGCCGACCTGGAGGTGCGCCTTGAAGACGCGGGCGCCCGACTCCACGGCCTGCCGGGCGTACGCGGCCACGCCCTCCTCCGGGAAGAAGGTCGCGGTGTGCAGGCAGTCGGGGGTGCGGGTGGCGAAGTCGGCGGCCCAGGAGTTGAGCCAGGCGGCCATCGCCGGCTTGTGCGGGTAGAGCATGGACGTGAAGGCCCGGACTCCGAACTCCCGCAGCAGCGCGACCCGCTGTTCCTCCTCGTGCCGGTAGGTGATGGGCCAGTCGACGCCGGTCAGCGGGCCGACCGCGTCGAAGTAGTCCCACACCTTGTCCAGGACCCGCTCGGGCATGAAGTGCGTGTGGACGTCGACCAGTCCGGGCAGCCCGAGCCGCTCACGGAAGGCGCGGACCGCCTCAGCTGTTGCGGGCAAAGCCGTGACTCCGCTCGACGGTGGCGACGTGCAGGGTGTAGCTCTCGTACCAGTGGGCGCGGCCCTGTTTCATGGCCGCCTGGTGCTCCAGGTCCTCCCGCCAGGCGGCGAGGCTTTCGTGGTCGCGGAAGTAGGCGACGGTGATGCCGAGGCCGCCGGGGGTGCGCGCGGACTCGTAGCCGAGGAAGCCGGGATTGTCGCTGACGATCTCGTTCATTCGGGCGTTGACCTCGGGATATCCGCTCTCGTCAGGGGTGCGCACATTGGCGAACACGGCTATCACGTACGGCGGTTCGAAGGCCGGAACCGGCTGGATGCTCATGCCCTCCACCCTCGGCTGCCGGGCCCTGGCATGTCCAGCGGAAAGGGCCCCGGCCGGCGAAAGGGATCCAAGTCTTGACCTGCCTTGAGAGCAGCCCGCCAAAACAGCCAGGTCATGACAGCCCGGTCAGAACAGCCCGTCAGAACAGCCCGTCCTGCCCGACGGCTGGGGCGACCGGGGCGATCTCCGCGAGCGGGACATCGGTGACCGCCTCCGCGGGGGCCGCGGCCAGCGCCCAGCCGACCAGCAGCCGGGTGTCGACCACCAGCCCGTCGGCGAAGTGCAGGTCCGGCCCGGCCGCGCCCGCCAGCCGGCCCACCACCGAGCCACCCGGCACCATCTCCCTGACCACCCGGGCCGGGGCGGGCAGCCCGGCCAGTCCGAACGGCTCGGCGTGGTCGGTGATTTCGCAGTCCATCCGCTCCAGCGACTCCGGCCACCCCGGCAGCGCGGCGGCCCGGGCGTGCAGCTCGGCGACCTCCCGGGCCCGCTCGGGCCCCGGCGGCAGGTGGGCCCGTACGGCGCGTTTGCGGGCGTAGGCGATCCGGTCGGGCACGGCGAGCGCGGCCCGCAGCAGTTCCTCCGTGCGGCGCGTCGCCATCAGCGGGCCGCGCCCCAGCCAGGTCCAGGTCACCGCCCCCTGCTCCAGGAGCCGGGCCAGACCGCGTTCCTCGGCGGTGATGCCGACCTTGACCATGCCGGGCCCGAACCACGCCAGGTACACCCGGTAGGTGCGCGGGTCGGCGGCGTTCGTGTCGGCGGCCACCGAGAAGGACCGGTCCAGCCGGGCGCACTCGGGGCACTGGGCGTTCCCGGCGCGGCCCGGCACTGTCGCGGCCGTCGGACAGGGCGTCCGCTTCCCGGCCCGCCGCACTCCCGTGCAGTGCCGCTCGCCCAGGGCGACGAAGGCCAGCCGCTGTCCGTACACGAGCGCGCTGCTGCGCTCCCCGCGCCCGTACCAGCCGATGGCGGGATGTCCCTGGCTCCACCGGATCCCGGTGCACTGCCAGGTCACAGAGGGAGCGGCCGCTCGAAGAAGGTCTCCAGGACCACGGTGGCGTGCGTGCCGCTGACGCCGTCGATGGCGTAGAGGCGGCGCAGGACGTCCTGGAGCCGCTCGGTGGAGGCCGTACGCACCTTGACCAGCACGGAGGCGCTGCCCGCGATGATGTGCGCCTCCTGGATCTCCGGGATCGCGGCGAAGTCGGCGGCGGCATCCCCCATCCAGGCGTTGGAGTCGACCATCACGTACGCCAGGACACCGCTCCCGACGGCGGCAGGATCCACCTCCACCGTCGTGCGCCGGATGACCCCGCGCTCGCGCAGTTTGCGGACCCGCTCGTGGGTGGCCCCGGCGGAGAGTCCGACGGCCGCGCCGAGAGCCGCGTACGACTGCCCCGCGTCCTGCTGCAGGCGCAGGACGAGCGCCCGGTCGATGTCATCCACGGATCTTCCTCTCCTTGAGCCCGTCGGCTCTTGCGAAGACGGTACCTGATCCTGCAATCTCACCATTGGACCGAACACAATTCGGCTTGCCGAGCATGAGGGGGAGAAATGTCAGCCATCGCGGACCTCACCTTGTACGAGATCCTGGACGACCGGTTCCGCACCGGCCGCTGCGCCAACGGCGACGCGCGGCTGGAGCGGCTCTACGACGACTGCCGCTGGGCGGAAGGCCCGCTGTACTTGCCGGCCTGGCGCCAGCTGGTGTGGAGCGACATCCCCAACGACCGGATGCTGCGGTGGGACGAGGCGTCCGGCGCGGTCTCCGTCTTCCGCTCCGCGGCCGGCCACTCCAACGGCAACACCCTCGACCGCGAGGGCCGCCTGATCACCTGTGAGCAGGGCAACCGCCGCGTCACCCGCACGGAGCCCGACGGCCGGATCACCGTCATCGCCGACCGCTACGACGGCAAGCGGCTCAACAGCCCGAACGACGCGGTCGTGCGCTCGGACGGCTCCATCTGGTTCTCCGACCCCGACTTCGGCATCACCAGCGACTACGAGGGGCGGCGCGCGCCCAGCGAGATCGGCGCCTGCAACCTCTACCGCGCCGACCCGGCCACCGGCGAGGTCCGCCTCGTCGCCGACGGGTTCCTCGGCCCGAACGGCCTGGTCTTCTCCCCCGACGAGAGCGAGCTGTACGCGGCGGACACCCGCGCGGGCCACATCCGGACCTTCAAGGTCGGCGACGACGGCACCCTGAGCGGCGACCGGGTCTTCACGGCCTGCCCCTCGGTGGACAACATCCGCTTCGACGACGGCGGGCGCCTGTGGGCGGCCGCGATGGAGTCGGGCGTGCACTGCTACGCCCCGGACGGCGACCTGATCGGCCGCCTGCGCGTGCCGGAGCCCGTATCGAACATCGCCTTCGGCGGCCCCAGGAACAACCGCCTCTTCATCACCGCCACCACTTCGCTCTACTCGCTGGTGCTGTCGGTGACGGGCCTGCCCCGCGTCGTCATGTCGTGACCGGCGGGGCGGGGCCGCCCACCACCCGGACGGCCCCACCTCCCCGGTCCCCTAACGGGTGACGAACTGGGTCAGGATGGCCTGCACCTCGTAGATGTCGACGCCCTTGGTGAAGGTCTTCTCGACCGGCACCGGGCTGCCCGATATCCAGATCTTGAGCTCGGCGTCGAGATCGAAGTGGCCGGCGGTCTCCACGGAGAAGTGCGTGATGCTCCGGTACGGGATGGAGTGGTACTCCACCTTCTTCCCGGTGAGGCCCTGCTTGTCGACGAGCACCAGGCGCCGGTCGGTGAACAGGATGGTGTCCCGGATCAGCAGATAGGCGGCGTGCACCTGCTCCCCGTTCCCCAGCAGCCGGGCGAAGTCGCGCTGCGCCGATACCGGATCGACGGTGTGAGCGTTTCCGAACAGACCCATGGAGTCCCCCTTCGAAGGTTGAAGATCAACCGATCTCCGAAGGCTATCCGCGACCACGTCAAGACAACGCAAGAGGCCCCCCGGCGAACCGGGGGGCCTCTTGGGCTGTGCACTCGGCAGGATTCGAACCTGCAACCTTCTGATCCGTAGTCAGATGCTCTATCCGTTAAGCTACGAGTGCTTGGGCTGTTCGGGGTTTTGCGCCCCGTTGGCCTTGCGAGAACAACAATACATGGACCTCGGCGGGACGCGAAATCCATTAGTCCCACCGCTGCTGGCCTGCGGAAACGACCCGGAAGAAGATCATCCGGATGTCCGCGTCAGCGCCCGGAACACAGCGGAAACGCACCGAAGCCCCGGTCCATGCGGACCGGGGCTTCGGTGAGGTGCGGAGGCGGAGGGATTTGAACCCTCGATGGGGTGTAAGCCCCAAACCGCATTAGCAGTGCGGCGCCATAGACCGGACTAGGCGACGCCTCCAGCACACCCTCGCGTACGAAGGTGCGTGCAGATGATGACACAGGCGCGGGGCCGGTCACCAATCCGCTCCCACGGTACAAGGAGCCGGGCCCACAGGGCAAAGGCTTAAGCGCGGTCGCAACGTCCGAGCGGGCACGTCGTTGATGAGGGGTACGACGTACGGACGACCTGGAGTGCCCCATGCTGCGTCTCGCCGCTTTCGCCGTAACCTCCGCCCTGGCCGCCGCGGCGGCCGGACCACTGCCACCGCTGCCCCTGGGCCGGCTGCTGGCGCCGGCGCCCGACCGGCTCACCATCACCGTCTCCGACACCGGCAACCGCCGGGTCGACGGCGAGTACCGGCTGGAGTGCGGCCCCGTCGGCGGCAACCACCCCGAGGCCGAGAAGGCCTGCGCCCGGCTCGCCCAGTTCGCCAAGGAGGGCCGCGATCCCTTCGCGCCCGACGCGAAGCGGCAGATGTGCACCTTCCAGGACGGCGGGCCGGCCACCGCCCGCGTCACCGGAACCTGGCGCGGCCAGAAGGTGGACACCACCTTCCGGCGCAAGAACGGATGCGACATCACCAGGTGGAACGACTTGGAACCTGTGCTTCCGAGTGCGCGTGCCTGACCTGGGAGGATGCGGCGGATGCGCGGTTTCCGCCGTCCATCGGCCACCTCGCCGCGGGGCGGTGCCCTTAGACTCCTCCCGTGACTTACCGGTAGTCGTGGTCAGGGAGGAAGCTCGTCGTGAGCAGCAGGCCATCCCGAGGCGCTGCTCGCCTCGCAGCAATACTCGACGCTCTTCCGGACGCGCTGTTGCTGGTCAACGCCAACGGCACGGTCGTCAACGCGAATTCGATCGCCCTCGAGGTCATGGAGAGCCCCGGCACCGGGCTCGTCGGACGCGGTCTGCTGGACCTGCTTCCGGAGTTCGACTCCAAGCTGATCCCCGGTTCCATGCGCCGCCCCGGTGACGACGAGGACGGCCGCGCCCGGCCCAAGCGGATGATCGCGCGCCGTACCGACGGCACCGAGTTCCCCGTCGAGGTCACCAGCGCCCACCTCGACGGCCGCGACGCCTACCGCGAGCCCCAGCCCGCCTACACCGGCGACGAGCTGCTGATGCTCGTCGTGCGGGACCTCTCCGAGACCATGGACACCGAGGCCGAGCTCGCCCGCTCGCAGCGGCAGACCGAGATGATCCTGCGCGCCGCCGCCGAAGGCGTCGTGGGCACGGACACCGAGGGCCGGGTCGTCCTGGTCAATCCGGCCGCCGCGCAGATCCTCGGTTACCGCGCCACCGACCTCGGCAACCGCGAGCTGCACGGGCTGGTCCAGCACTCGCGCGCCGACGGTTCGCCCTTCCCGTTCGACGAGTCCCCGCTCGCCGACACCCTGCGCAGCGGGCGCAAGCACCGGGTCCGCGGACAGGTGCTGTGGAACAAGGCCGGACAGCCGGTCGCCGTCGACCTGACCACCTCGCCCGTACGGGACGGGGAGCTGCTCGTCGGCGCCGTGATGACCTTCACCGACCGGCGTCCGTACGACGCCCTCGCCGCCCGCCACGCCCAGTTGCTGGCCGTCCTCGGCGACTCCCTGCGGGGACCGCTGGACGAGCTGCGCGGGGAGCTGGCCACGCTGGCCGCCGACGACGCGGGGCAGCTGTGGCCCGAGGCCAACCAGCTGCTGCACCATCTGGCCGCCGGCTACTCGCGGATGACCACCCTGGTGGACAACGTGCTCGGCTTCCAGCGACTGGACGCGGGCCGGGACAAGCTCAAGAAGAAGAACGTCCTGATCAACACGGTCGTCGGGGCCGGAATCGACGGCGCGGTCGAGCTGATCGGCCCCGGGCGGGTGCAGTTCGCCGTCCACGCCCCGACCATCGAGGCCGAGATCGACGCGGAGCGCATCGCGACCGCCCTCGCGCACCTCGTCGCGAACGTCGCCGGGGTGGACGCCACCGGCAAGACCGCCCAGGGCAGCGGGTACGGCGACTCCACGGTCGTGGTGGCCGCCGCGCAGCGCGGTGATGTCGTACGGATCGAGGTGCGCGGCCCGTACGAGGGCGGCAGCCCGGTCCACGAGCCGATCGTGCGGGGCATCGTCGCCGCTCACGGCGGTGTGCTGCAGACGGTGGAGGTTCCCGGCGCGCCCGGCGGGGCGTACGTGCTGGAGCTGCCGCTGGGCTCGGGAGCCGGGACGGTGACCCTGCCGGAGCCGACGGAGCCCGTCCCGGCCGGGCCCGGTGGCTCCGACGGGAACACCCCCGCGGGCGAAGACACCCCGGCGGGCGGCGGGCGGCGGGCGCGGCGCGGGGTGGACGCCTTCCTGGACGACCAGACCGGCCAGGCCGCCCAGGCGCAGGCCCCCGGGCCCCGCGCGGGCGGGAGCGCGCTGGCGCTGCCGTCCGGGCGGCGCCGCGCGGACGGCAGCATCGCCGACTCCGGCCCGGAGCTCGCACAGTCCCCGGTCAACCCCGCTGGGCTCGGTACCGGACGCCGCCGTGGCCGTGACGGCGACGGCAGCGAGGACGCCGTACGGGACGGATCCGGGCGGCCCGTGCCCCCGCAGGGCACCGGCATGCCGGCGCTCCCGCCCGTACCGGTGGTTCCGTCCGTTCCGGTGACCGAGCATCCGGCGGGGCGCCGCCGGGCGCTGGGTCCGGCCGGTCCGCCCGCGCAGCCCGGTGGTCCGGTGCCGGCGGCAGGGCTCGCGGCCCCCGCCGCACGCCGGCCCATCGCCCCCGAGGGCGGCTTCGCGATGCCCGCCGGGCCGACTCCCGCCGCAGCCCCGCAGGCGCCCGACCTGGCCGGTGCGGCTCCCGCTCCCGCTCCCGCTTCCGTGCCCGCCGAGGCCGATGCCGAGGCCGACGCCGCGGGCGGGCGTCGTGGCCGCCGGGTGCTCGGCGCGCCCGCTGCCGCCGAGCCGGAACCCGTGGCCGTCGAGGGCGCGGAAGACCCCGCACACCCGACCGGGCGGCGGCGTGCGCTGCCCGCCACCCCGGCCTGGCCCGTTCCGGCGGCGCGCGGCGCCACCGAGGACGACGAGACCTCGGGCGGGATCGCCGTCCCCTCGGCCCGCCGGCCGGTGGACGGCCCGGCCACCGCGGGCCGGCCGATCAGCGTGCACGCGCTCGGCACCCTGGGCCAGGGCATCTCCGTGGACGCCACCGGTTCCGAACCGGGTGGTTCGGGCTCCGGCCGGCGCCGTCGGCTCTCCGAACCGGCGCCCCAGGGCCGCGCCTTCGCCATAGGAGCCCCCGAGGCGGGCTCCGCCGAGGGCCCCGAGCCGCTCGACGGCCCCGGTGGCGCCGTCGAGGTGGTCAACCGGCCCGTACCGCGCCCCGTGGACGACGAGCTGCCGCCCGAGCCGCTGGACAACCCGCGCCGACTGCTGGTGTGGCCCGCTCCCGACGCGCAGACGCAGCAGGCCCTCAGTGACCGCGGGTACCGCCCCGTGATCGTGCACTCCCGTGAGGAGGTCGACGCGCAGATCGCGGCCTTCCCCGCCGCGCTGTTCGTCGACCCGCTGACCGGGCCGATCACCAGGACCGCCCTGCAGTCCCTGCGCCAGGCCGCCGTGGCCGCCGAGGTTCCCGTACTGGTCACGGCCGGACTGGGGCACGCCACGCGCGAGGCCGCGTACGGCGCCGATCCGGCCGTCCTCCTCAAGGCCCTCGCGGCGCGCGACAGTGAGCAGCACCCCGCGCGGGTGCTGCTGATCGAGGAGCAGGACGCGATCGCCGCCGCGCTGACCGCCGCTCTCGAACGGCGCGGGTTGCAGGTGGCCCGGGCGGGCGCCGACACGGACGCCGTCGAGCTGGCGACCCGGATGCGGCCGAACCTCGTGGTCATGGACCTCATGCAGGTCCGGCGCAGGCGGGCCGGGATCGTGGACTGGCTGCGCGCCAACGGGCAGCTGAACCGCACGCCCTTGGTCGTCTACACGACCGCAGGGATCGAGGAGGCCGACCTGCCGGGGCTGGCCTCGGGCGAGAGCGTGCTGTTCCTCGCCGAGCGGGCCACGACGGCCGATGTCCAAGGCCGCATCGTGGACCTGCTGGCCAAGATCGGCACCAACTAGTCATCCTGGGCCGATGGCCATCACCGACACGACAGAGCAGAGCGTCCCCGCCGACAACGGGGAGGTGAGCCTGCTGATCGCGCGGCAGGTGGAGCCGGGCTACGAGGCCGCCTTCGAGACGTGGGCGCGCGGGATCCTGGAGACCGCGGCGGGCTTCCCGGACCACCTGGGATACGGGCTGTTCCGTCCGGCGGCCGAGGGCGCGCCGTGGTTCCTCGTACACCGCTTCCGCGACCAGGCGGCGTTCCAGCGGTGGCAGGACTCCGCGGAGCGGGCCCGCTGGTTCGCCAATTGCGAGGGCCACCACCACACGGAGGTGGCCCGGCGTGAACTGCACGGCATGGAGACCTGGTTCGCCAAGCCCGGTACGACCCGGCCCGCGCCGCCGCGGTGGAAGATGGCGATCAGCTCGGGGCTGGCCATCTTCCCGATCTCGCTGATCGGCAACGCGGTACTCGGGCCGTACCTGGTGGATCTGCACTTCGTCCTGCGCACGGCCGCCTTCGCGGTCGTCTTCAGCACGCTGATGACGTACGTGGCCATGCCCGCGGTCAGCAAGCTGCTGCGACCCTGGCTCACGCGCGGCTGAGCGCTACGCGAGGGTGGTGACGTCCAGGGCGTTCTCCGCGTACTGCTTGCGGATCACCTTCTTGTCGAACTTGCCGACGCTCGTCTTCGGTACCGCCTCGATGAACGTCCAGCGCTCCGGCAGCTGCCACTTGGCGACCGACCGGCCGAGGAACTCGCGCAGTCCCGCGTAGTCCACCGTGGCGCCCTCCTTGAGGACCACGGCGGCCAGGGGGCGCTCGCCCCACTTGTCGTCCGGGACGGCGACGACCGCCGCTTCGGCGACCTCGGGGTGGGCCATCAGCGCGTTCTCCAGCTCGACGCTGGAGATCCACTCGCCGCCGGACTTGATGACGTCCTTGGCCCGGTCGGTCAGGGTGAGGTAGCCGTCGGGGCTGATCACGCCGACGTCGCCGGTCTTGAGCCAGCCGTCCGCACTGAACTTGTCCTCGGGGCGGATGGGTTCGCCGTCCGCGCCGCCGTAGTAGGCCCCCGCGATCCAGGCTCCGCGCACCTCCAGCTCGCCCGCGGATTCGCCGTCCCAGGGCAGGTGGTCGCCGCCGGGGCCGACGAGGCGGCCCTGGACACCGGCCGGGAAGCGGCCCTGGGTGACCCGGTACGGCCACTCCTCCTCCGCGCTGAGGCCGGCCGGCGGGTGCGCCATCGTGCCCAGCGGGGAGGTCTCGGTCATGCCCCAGGCGTGGCAGAGGCGGACGCCGAGCTTGTCGTAGGCCTCCATCAGGGAGGGCGGACAGGCCGCGCCGCCGATGGTGACCTGCTTCATCGACGTCAGGTCGCGCGGGTTGGCGGTGACCTCGGCGAGCAGCCCCTGCCAGATGGTGGGGACGGCCGCGGCGTGCGTCGGCTTCTCCCGCTCGATCATCTCGGCGAGCGGGGCGGGCTGCAGGAACCGGTCCGGCATCAGCATGTTGATGCCGGTCATGAAGGTGGCGTGCGGCAGGCCCCAGGCGTTCACGTGGAACTGCGGGACGACCACGAGCGTGGTGTCCCGGTCGGTCAGTCCCATCGACTCGGCCATGTTGACCTGCATGGCGTGCAGATAGACCGACCGGTGGGAGTAGACGACGCCCTTGGGGTCCCCGGTGGTGCCGGAGGTGTAGCACATGGCCGCGGCCTGGCGCTCGTCCAACTCGGGCCAGTCGTAGCGATCGGAGCGGCCCGCGAGGAGTTCCTCGTACTCGTGCACCCGCACGTCGAGGCCGTCGAGGACGGAGCGGTCGCCGATCCCGGCGACCACGACGTGTTCGACGGTGGGCAGGTGCGGCAGCAGCGGCGCGAGGAGCGGCAGCAGGGTGCCGTTGACCAGCACGACCCGGTCCGCCGCGTGGTTGACGATGAAGACCAGCTGCTCGGGGGGGAGCCGCAGGTTGAGGGTGTGCAGGACCGCGCCCATGGACGGGATCGCGAAGTACGCCTCGACGTGCTCGGAGTTGTTCCACATGAGGGTTCCGACGACATCGCCCTCCTGTACTCCGCATTCGTCGCGGAGCGCGTGAGCGAGCTGCGCGGCGCGCTTGCCGATGTCGGCGAAGCTGCGCCGGTGCGGTTCTGCCCCACCGGTCCAGGTGGTCACCTGCGACTTGCCGTGGATCGTCGACCCGTGGGCCAGGATCCGAGAGACAAGAAGCGGCACGTCCTGCATGGTGCTGTACACCGGGGGCCTCCCCATTGAGTTACGCGGCGGTAGCTACTCAGGGCGATTCTGGAGGCGTACCACGCGGTATGTCACTACCTTCGGCGCACAACTTGTGGCGTGACGGGCAAGCGAAGGGGCGATGTTTCACGTGAAACATCGCCCCGTGCGCCTTCAGCCCTACTTGATCTCGTTGATGCAGAGCACGAACTGCTTGCCGGAGCTACGTCGGCCGCTGGTCTGCTCGTGGTAGCCGATGTCCGACTTGCCTTCGCACTTGGCGCTGTCGATTGTGTCGGGGATCACCTCGACAACCTTGTATGTGGCGTCGGCGCCACCACACTTCACGACCTGGAGATCGGGAGAGATCGTGGTCCCGTTGTTCTTGAGGCAGTCGCCGACCTTCGCCTTGTCGGCATCGTCCTTGCTCGCGAAGTAGCCCACCACGCACATGATGGCGACGATCACACCGGCGATGATCTTCAGGATCGTCATGACGCCCATACGGCGTCGGGCCGGCGGCGCCGGCGGCTGAGCGGACCACTGCTGCTGGGGCTGGCCCTGCGGAGGCTGCTGCTGGCCGTACGGGTTGCCCTGCTGCGGCCCGCCACCGTACGGCGGCTGCTGAGCCTGCTGCTGCGGGTAACCGTAGCCCGGCTGGGGCGGCTGGCCCTGCGGAGGCTGCTGCTGGCCGTAGGGGTTGCCCTGCTGCGGCGGATAGGTCATATGGGAGTCCCCCGATGAGCGTGTGTGCGTCCTTTTGACGCGAGCACGCTATAGCACCGCAGAGGATCACCGCGCCGCGCGGCCGTTCAGCGGACCGGAGTGAGTTCCGGATCCTGGCGCAGCTTGACCAGCGCACGCGAGACAGCGCTCTTGACCGTGCCGACCGAAACCCCGAGCAACTCGGCTGTCTGCACCTCGCTCAGGTCCTCGTAGTACCGCAGGACGACCATGGCGCGCTGCCGGTCGGGCAACCGGGTCACCGCACGCCACATCGCGTCGCGCAGCGCCTGCGCCTCCGCGGGGTCGGCGGCCGGCGGCTCCTCGCTCTCCGGGAGCTCGTCGCAGACGAACTCGTCCACCTTGCGCTTGCGCCACTGGGACGTCCGGGTGTTGACCAGCGCCCTGCGGACGTAGCCGTCCAGGGCCCGGTGGTCCTCGATGCGGTCCCAGGCGACGTACGTCTTGGCGAGCGCCGTCTGGAGCAGGTCCTCGGCGTCACACGGGTTGGCGGTGAGCGAGCGCGCGGTGCGCATCAGGACCGTGCCGCGGGTCCGGACGTACGCCGAGAACGACGGGTACGGCGTCGGGTTCGAGGCGAGCGTGCACACAGGCGTGGTCATGGCTCCACGCTAGAAGCGGAGCACGCTCGTGGGATCGGCCGCAGGTGCCGAAGGCGGGTCCGTCTCAGGTTGTAGGGCGGGGGCGGGCCCGACCTCCTGTAGGTGGAGGGGGTGGGGCGCCCGTGGGAGCCCCACCGCGGTCGCCGGCGCGCCGGAGATCAGCCGTCGGCGCCCAGGATCAGCCCGGAGGTCGGCACCCCCGTACCGGCCGTGACCAGTGCGTGTTCCGCCCCCGCGACCTGGTTGACGGAGGTGCCGCGCAGTTGGCGGACGGCTTCGGCGATGCCGTTCATGCCGTGCAGGTAGGCCTCGCCGAGCTGGCCGCCATGAGTGTTGATCGCCAGCGCGTCGGCGGCCACGAAGTCGGCGGCCTCGCCGGGCCCGCAGAAGCCGAACTCCTCCAGCTGCATGAGGACGAAGGGGGTGAAGTGGTCGTAGAGGATGCCGACGTCGATGTCGGACGGCCGCAGCCCGCTGGTCCGCCACAGCTGCCGCGCGACCACGTCCATCTCCGGGAGTCCCGTGAGGTCGTCCCGGTAGAAGGAGGTCATCGCCTCCTGGCGGCGGCCGGCGCCCTGCGCGGCCGCCGTGATGACGGCGGGCGCCTGCCGCAGGTCCCGGGCCCGTTCGGTGGTGGTGACGACGAGCGCCTGGCCCCCGTCGGTCTCCTGGCAGCAGTCCAGCAGCCGCAGCGGTTCCACGATCCAGCGCGACGCGGCATGGTCGGCGAGGGTGATGGGCCTGCCGTGGAAGTACGCGGCCGGGTTGTTCGCGGCGTGGCGGCGGTCGGTGACGGCAACGTGGCCGAAGGCCTCTGGGGTCAGCTGGTAGGTGTGCAGGTAACGCTGGGCCGCCATGGCCACCCACGAGGCCGGGGTGAGCAGGCCCCAGGGCAACGACCAGCCGAGGGCCGCGCCCTCCGCCGAGGGCTCGCGCTGCTGGACGCCGGAGCCGAAGCGGCGGCCGGAGCGCTCGTTGAAGGCGCGGTAGCAGACCACGACCTCGGCCACCCCGGTGGCGACGGCGAGGGCGGCCTGCTGGACGGTGGCACAGGCCGCGCCGCCTCCGTAGTGGATGCGGGAGAAGAAGGAGAGGTCCCCGATGCCGGCCGCCTGGGCGACGGTGATCTCGGGGCTGGTGTCCATCGTGAAGGTGACCATGCCGTCGACGTCGGCCGGAGTGAGCCCGGCGTCGTCGAGGGCGGCGTGCACCGCCTCGACGGCGAGTTTGAGCTCGCTGCGGCCGGAGTCCTTGGAGAACTCGGTCGCGCCGATGCCGGCGATGGCGGCGCGGCCACCGAGATCGTCCCGCAGGCGCACGCTCATGCCCCGGCCTCCAGCGTGACGGTCACGGTGCCCGTGACGTGGTGGCCGAGGCCGTTGGCGCCGACGACCCGGATCTCGGCGGTGTCCCCGTCGAGGGCGGTGACGGTTCCGGTGAGGGTCATGGTGTCGCCGGGGTGGTTGGGGGCGCCGAGGCGGATGGCCACCCTGCGCAGGACGGCGTGCGGTCCGAGGTGGTCGGTGACGTACCGGCCGACCAGGCCGTTGGTGGTCAGGATGTTCATGAAGATGTCCGGGGAGCCCTTCTCGCGGGCCAGAGCGGCGTCGTGGTGCACGTCCTGGTAGTCGCGGGAGGCGATCGCGCCCGCGACGATCAAGGTGCGGGTGACCGGGATCTCCAGTGGCGGCAGCGCGTCGCCGACGTTCATCTCTCGTCCCCCTCGGGCCGGGCGGCAGCGGGTGCCACGTCAGTGGGTGCCACAGCGGTCAGTGCCGCCTCGGCGGGTGCCACGGCGTCGTCGGACAGGAGCGCGCCCAGCTCGGCCAGCAGCTCGCTGCCACAGCCCAGGTAGGCGTCCAGTTGGCGGCCCCACAGGAAATGCCGGTGGACCGGGTGATCCAGGTCGGCGCCCGTGCCGCCGTGCAGGTGCTGACCCGCGTGCACGACCCGCTTGCCCGCCTCCGAGGCCCACCAGCCCGCCGTGAGGGCGTGTTCGCGCGCCGACAAGCCCTCGTCGATCCGCCAGGCCGCCTCGTACGCGGTGACCCGGATCGCCTCGGTGTCCATGTACGCGTCGGCCGCGCGCAGCATGACCGCCTGGTTGGTGGAGAGCGGCCGGCCGAACTGTTCGCGGGTGGAGGTGTGTTCCACGGCGCGGGCCAGCGACCCGGCGCAGACCCCGGCCTGGAGTCCGGCGAAGGCGGTGCGGGCGGCGGCCAGCACCTGTTCGTAGGCGTTCTCGCCGCCGAGCCGCTCCGCCTGCGCGTCCGCCAGCGTCAGCCGGCCCGCCGACCAGGGCGCGGTGGTCTCCACCGGCCGCGTCGCCACACCGGGCGCGTCCGTCCGTACGAGCCACAGCGCCGACTTCGTGTCCGGCACCAGCACGTGCGTGGCGTCGCGCAGCCAGGGCACGGCCGGCGCGCTGCCGGTGAGCCGGCCGTCCGGCGTGGCGGCGATCCGACCGCGGGCCGGGAAGGCCCCGGTGGCCACGGCCTCGCCGGAGCCGAGGGCGGGCAGCAGCCGGGCCCGCTGCCCGGGGCTGCCGTGCGCGGCCACGGGCAGGATCCCGTACGCGCACGTGGCGGCGTACGGGACCTGCGCGGTGGTGCGGCCCTGTTCCTCCAGCAGCAGGACCAGGCCGAGGAGGCCGACGTCCTCGACGGCGGCGACGAGCCCGGCGGTGGTGAGGGCCTTCCACAGCTCGGCGTCGCTGCCGGTGCCCGCGGAGGCGAGGCGTTCGTGGGTGGCGAGGTCGCGGAAGATCCGGGCGGCGAGGCCGGCCGCCGCGGCCTGTTCCTCGGTGGGATGGAAGTCCATGTCAGCCCGCCTCTGCGCGGAAGACGGGGAGTTCGAGCGTGTCGTCGACGCGCAGGAACTCCAGCCGGACGGGCAGGCCGATGCGGACCTTGTCGTACGGGACACCGGTGATGTTGCTGACCATGCGCACGCCTTCGGCGAGCTCGACGAGCGCGACCGCGTAGGGGCCGCCGCCGCCCGCGTCCGCGTCCGCGGCCGCGTCCGCGGCCTGGTCATGCGCCGTGAAGGCCGGGAAGGAGGGGTGGTGCATGACGACGTAGCTGAAGACGGCGCCGGCGCCGCTCGCCTCGACGGTGTCCCAGTCGGGCGAGGCGCAGGCGTTGCAGCCGGGCAGCCAGGGGAACCGCAGAGTGGTGCAGGCGGTGCAGCGCTGGATCAGCAGTCGGTGGTCCCGGACCCCGTCCCAGAAGCCGTGGTTGTCACGGTTGACGACGGGCCGGGGGCGCTGGGCCTTCCCGGCCGGGGACTGAGGGGGTTTCCGCGCGGGGTGCTGCGCGGGGGGCTGTGCGGCGTGCTGCGCGGGGGGCCGTGCTACGTGCTGCGCGGGGGGCCGCGCCGCCGGGGCGTACTTGAGGATGCGGAAGCGGTGCGTCCCGGCGGGCTCGCCGTTCGCCCGGACGTCCATCCGGGTCGTCACGAAGTGCCCGGCGCCGAGCCTGGTCGTCTTGCGCGGCGAGACCGACTCGATCACCGCGTCGAAGGTCACCGTGTCCCCGGGGCGCAACGGGCGCAGGTACTCCTGCTCGCAGTCGGTCGCGACCACGGCGGTGCAGCCCGCGCCGTCGAGGAGACCGAACAGCTCCTCGTAGGCGGGGGACCGGTCGGTGTGGCCGGAGAGGCCGCCCATCGTCCAGGCCTGGAGCATGGTGGGCGGGGCGATGGCCCCCGGTCCGGTGTAGGCGGGGTTCGCGTCGCCCATCGCCTCGCACCAGTGGCGGATCATCGGCTCGTTGACCGGGTCCTTGCCCCGTCCCTCGGTGGCGGCCGGCCGGCCCTCGAAGGCCTTGAGCAGCGCGTGGAACCGGTCACCCCCTTCCCCGGCCCCGTCCGGCGTGGTCATCGCTTCCTCCCCTTCATGCCGAGCCGCATCATGGCGACGATCTCCCGCTGGACCTCGCTGACCCCGCCGCCGAAGGTGTTGATCTGGGCGGCCCGGTTCATCCGCTCCAGCTCCCCTCCGGCGAAGGCGTCGGGCCCCGGCCCCCGGACCAGGCCCTCCTCGCCCACCGCCTCCTGGCACATCCGGTAGACCTCGACGGTGGACTCGGTGCCGAGGAACTTCACGCCGCTGGCGTCGCCGGGGGCGAGGGTCCCCGCGCCGACGTCCTGGACGAGGCGCCAGTTGAGCAGGCGTACGGCGGCCAGCCGGGCGTGCGCCTCGGCGAGCCGGGACCGCACCCAGGGCTGGTCGGCCGGGCGCTCGCCGGTGACCGGGTCGGGGGTGCGGGCGTGGCGCAGCGCGTGCGCGTAGAAGTCCTCGGCCTGCATGCCGATCGCGGCGAGGGCGACCCGCTCGTGGTTCAGCTGGTTGGTGATCAGGCCCCAGCCGCCGTGCTCGGGGCCGACGAGGTTGCCGGCGGGCACCCGGACGGAGTCGTAGTACGTCGCCGTGGTGGTGAGGCCGCCGACCGTGTCGATCGGGGTCCAGGCGAAACCGGGGGTGTCGGTGGGCACCAGGATGATCGAGATGCCCTTGTGCTTGGGGGCTTCGGGGTCGGTGCGGCAGGCGAGCCAGATCCAGTCCGCGTTCTGGGCGTTGGAGGTGAAGATCTTCTGCCCGTCGATCACCCACGCGTCGCCTTCGCGCACGGCCCGGGTGCGCAGGGAGGCGAGGTCGGTTCCGGCCTCGGGCTCGGAGTAGCCGATGGCGAAGACGAGGTCGCCCTGGAGGATCCGGGGCAGGAAGTAGTCCTTCTGCTCCGGGGTCCCGTACTTCATGAGGGTGGGGCCGACGGTGTTCAGGGTGACCATGGAGACGGGTGCGCCGGCCCGGTGGGCCTCGTCGAAGAACACGAACTGCTCGTCGGCGCCACGGCCTTGACCGCCGTACTCGACGGGCCAGCCGAGGCCGAGCAGCCCGTCGGCGCCGATGCGGCGTAGCAGGGCGCGCTGGGTGGACGGCTGCTCCTCGGGCGGGCCGTCCGGCAGCAGGCTCCGGAAGTATTCCCGCAGTTCGGCGCGCAGCCGCAACTGACCTTCGGTGGGGGCGAGGTGCACGGCGCTGGCCTCCCGGCATGACATCGACACTACTGATCTGACTGTCCGTCAGTTTCGGTGGGGATGTCAAGGTCGCCGATCGTCGCGGACGCGCGAGGACGCCCGCGCTACCGGACCCCAGCCGGTCCGGTCGCACGGGCGCCCTCAGTGGTCAGCGCGGCTCAGTCAGCGCCTACCACCAGGGGTAGAAGTTCACCGAGACGTTCGAGTTGGCCTGGTGGATCGCCGTGAAGGCCGACCCGTTGACCTGCGCGGTGTTGTTCTGGTTCGACGCGCCGGAGCCGGTGGCCACCTGCTGCGAGGTGGAGGAGTTGCCGTGGTTGTCGCCGCCCACACCACTGCCGATGATGCTGGCGACGCTCGCATTCGATCCGTCGTTCGCGAAGGAACCGTTGTCGGCCGAGGCCACCCCTCCGAAGAGGGCGACGGCGAGGGGGAGAGCGGCGACGGCGGCGATGACGCGGGCGGTACGGATGCTTGCCATGTCTGAATCCTCCAGGAAACCGAAGTGGGGTGTTCTCCAAGGCAGTTGGCCGACCGCCTCGGTCGTTCCGTGTGGTGACGACGTCGCGAGATCAGAGTTGCCCACCGAATCCCCGGCGAACCACCCCATGGCCTCTGATTCCCCCGCAAGCATGACCAACATCGGATAAACCTCATTCGCATCCCTGCCGCCCCAGGTCCGCGCCCCGACACCCCCTGCAACGCCTGCCCCACAAGAGGCGAACCGTTCCGCCAGACCGGCACGCCCCGGACATGCCGAAAAGGGCCGCGCCATCCGGAAACGTCACCGTCTCCAGGCCTGCGGCCCTGCGATACCAAGCTTCACGCCCCCTGCACGCCCCCGATGACCGCCGGGGCATCCCTGTGCGCCCCACGCCCCGGGGCGCTTCGCAGCGCGATCCACGGCCGATGACCGACCGGGCTCCAGCGTCTGCTTTCGTACGTCTTCTACACCTGCAACACCTGCGGCTACGTCCGCCCCTCGCCCCTGCTGCTGCTGCGACTGCTACTCATGCGCCTGCTACACGGCGAGGGCCAGCCGGTCCCGGACCGGAGCGGCGTTCCCGGCACGCGGGGTCAGCATGACATCGCCTGCCGCGAGAGCGGCGGCGGTGGTCGAGCGTCGGACGGACGGGCTCTTGCCATGTGCCTCGGCACGGATCCGCTGCTTGATGGTCGGCGGGAGCGAGCCACCGCGCATCATGGCCCGCCACGTCCGCCGCGCCACCACGGTCGGCCGGCGCCGCGCGGCGGGGACGCCGGAAGCGGTGACCGCGTCGGCGGCGGCGACCGGGGCCGCCTTTCCGGCCAGGCCGAGGGCGGCCAGAAGGGCCACGAGCGCGGTGAGGACAGCGGTCCAGATCGACGTGATGCTGTTGCGGTGAGCCATGACGAGTGCCTCGTTTCGCGATGTCCCGACGGGATGTTCCGACGGGCGGATCTGCATACATTCGTCATGATGTGGCCGCAACCGCACCGCCCCCACGACCCGCGCCGTTCTTCCGACAAACACCACTCGGAAGGCCCAAGGCCGCCGATCAGGGTCCGGCAGGACCAGCCACGCCTTCTACCGCGAGCTCGGCTTCCTCTCCTACGAGGAGAAGGAAATGGCCGGCTTCGGCCTACCCCCGTCCGCCAGACCTTCAGGCGGAGGTCAGGAGGTCAGGAGGTCAGGAGGTCCACGATCTCGTCCGCGCTCCAGTGGCCGGCAGCGCCGGGGCACTGCGCGAGATAGCCGGCAATGGACCGCTCGTCCCAGGGCCCGGACTCCAGCAGGCCTGCCGCCAGGTACTTCACGTACGCGGCGGAAGGCTTGACCCAGTCCACTTCGCGCATGGCCCAGGGAGCCGTGAAGGTCAGCACGGGGACGCCTTCCAGCACGCCGGAGCAGATCAGCGTCTCGTACCGGCCGGGCCCCAACTCGTCCCGCCCCGACCGCAGGACCGCCCTCAGGTCCACATCCGTCCCCGGCTCCCGGTACATCTCCTGAGCGGCGATGTCGGAGAACTGCTGCGCTGTCACCAGATGGGCACGCCCCCGCGTGCGGCCCGGCACCGCCGGGTCGTAGAAGCCCCTGCCACCCGTCCAGACCGTGGACTCCGTGGCGAAGTACAGGCGCCCCGGCAGCTCGACCGGTAGCGACCGGGCCGGCGCGCGGTGATCTCGACATCCCGGATAGCTGCGGAAGGCACCCGGCGGGGTGCCCCCGGCCAGGTAGAAGCTCAGACGGTCCATATGCATGTTCGAGCCGTAGGACGCGTACCAGACCAGCTCAGGCGCGGCTCCGTCGGTACGGGCCGCTTCCACCGTGTGCACGACGTTCATCGTGGGAGCGTAGACGTCCAGACACTAGGAGCCGAAGGCGACGCCAGGGAGTGCCAGCCCCCCCCTGGGCCACCACCCGGCCCACGAAGAAGGGGCGCCCCTGATGAGGGGCGCCCCTTCTGATCAGCGCGTGCGCTGAGGTGCGGCGGTGGGTGTGGGATTTGAACCCACGGTGACATCGCTGCCACGACGGTTTTCAAGACCGTTCCCTTAGGCCGCTCGGGCAACCCACCTGGCCGGTACAGAGTACCGGGATGTGGGGGTGGGTGGGGTGGGTGTTCCGGGTGGTGGAGGGGTGGGGGTGGGTCAGGCGGTCTGGGCCTTGTCGTAGGCCGCCTTGGCTTCGTTGCCGAAGTACGGGCCGAACATCCGGTTCGGCAGGAAGGTGTAGCCGAAGCTGTTCACCGAGACCTGGGTGCCGAGGCCGGTCGCCTCGTTGAAGTCCTGGAACCAGGGGCCGCCGCTGGAGCCGCCCGTCATGTTGCAGGCCAGGCTGTGGTCCTTGGTCAGCAGGAAGTCCCTGCCGCTGTTCCCGCTGCAGTAGACGAGCTTGGTGCCGTCGTAGGGGGAGGCCGCGGGGAAGCCGAAGGAGTACATCTTCTTGCTGTAGCCGCCGTTGAAGAGGATGCCCTGGGCTCCGACGACCTGGCTGAGCTTCTGGCCGTTCAGCGGGGCGACGACGGCGAGGCCGACGTCCATGTTCATGTCCTCGCTGGCCGCCCACTGGTCCGTGGCGAAGGTCTTGGTGGCCGACCACTGGCCGTAGGGCGCGTTGCCGTTGGCGTACGCCGGGACGAACACCCAGTTGGTGTGCCAGGCGCCCTGGTACTTCACGCAGTGGCCGGCGGTGACGACCGTGCTGCCGTTGGCGCTCGTGACCGAGTCGCCGGAGCAGGAGGCGGTCCGGTCGCCCATCGTGAAGAAGACGCGGCCCGAGGTCTTCACCACCGCCCCGCCGGCCGTCCAGGCGCCACCGGCCTGCGGGAATGCCGTGGGGGACGCCGGGGCGGAGGCGGCTGTGGGGGCGACCAGGGTGGGGCGGGCCGACTGAGCGGGCACCGTACGGCCGCTTCCGGGGGCCGCCGTCACATCGAGGGGGGTGGCCTGGCGCATCCGCTCGGCGGTCCAGAAGCCCGGGTCGTGCTGCTGACGGAACGAAGCGGGCGACTCCGCGGCGGTCGAGGGGGTGGCCGCCGTCAGGGCCCCGGCGATCAGGGCGCTCGCGGCGAGGAGGACGGATGCCGCCGTGCGATGACGATTCACGCAGGACTCCTTCTGCCGTGCCCGGTCCGGTCGGAGCCGGGCAGGGTGGGGGTGAAGAGCTGTCGGTGCGGATCGGCTGTTCGACTGTTCGGCTGTTCGGGTTGCGGGGGCAGAGTCGCACGAGGGCCGCGAGATGTCAGGGGGCAGTCGGAACGTTCGGTCGGTTCCGGCCAGGAATTGGCCAACGCACCCCACCTGACGCCTCATACGGTGAGCAGCACCCCCACGTACGAGGCTCCGGCGACCATCACCCATGCCCCGAGCCCCAGCAGCGCCGCGCGCCCCCCGGTACGGGCCAGCGTCGGCAGGTGCACCGCGCTTCCCAAACCGAACAGGGCCGCCGCCAGCAGAGCCTCCTGCGCCGTGTGCGCCCACTCCAGCGCTACGTCGGGCAGCGCGCCCGTGGCACGCAGCGCGGCCGCGGCCAGGAATCCCGCCACGAACAGCGGCACCGGCGCCGGCCGCCGCCCGGAGGAGGAGCGCACGCCGAGCCTCCGGGCCCGTACCGAGAAGGCCACGGCTGCGACCAGCGGGGCCAGCAGCGCCACCCGCATCAGCTTGACCAGCACCGCCTCGCCGAGCGCACCGGGCCCCGCGGTCTGGGCGGTCGCCACCACCTGGCCGACATCGTGGACGCTCGCTCCCACCCATCGCCCGAACGACGGGTCGGAGAGCCCCAACGGTCCTTGGAACAGCGGGAGTACCGCTATGGCCAGCGTCCCGCACAGCGTGACCAGTGCGACCGAGGCGGCCACGTCCTCCTCGTCGCTGCCGGACACCTGGCTGACCGCGCCGATCGCCGATGCCCCGCAGATCGAGTACCCCGTGGCGATCAACAGGGGCTGGTCCCCCGGGAGTCCGAGGCGACGGCCCAGCCAGAGCGTGCCGAAGAAGGTGGCCGCGACCACACCGGTCACCATGGCCACCGTCGCCCAGCCCAGCCGGACCACCTGGTCCAGGCCCAGGCCGAGACCCAGCAGGACGATGCCGATCCGCATCAGCCGCCGCCCGGCCAGGGACAGACCCGGGCGTGCGGGGCCGCGTACGACGGCTCGTAGGCCCGGAAGGTGGGCCACCGCGATGCCGAGAACCACCGAG
The DNA here is from genome assembly GCF_053591315.1 of Streptomyces sp. NPDC003042. Lineage (NCBI taxonomy): Bacteria > Bacillati > Actinomycetota > Actinomycetes > Kitasatosporales > Streptomycetaceae > Streptomyces > Streptomyces sp. NPDC003042. The sequence continues at coordinate 221,029 of NZ_JBSFTP010000001.1, read as the reverse complement.
GCGGTGAGCATCGGCACCGTCGGGACCAGCAGGTGCACGCACCAGGCCACCAGGGCCCCGGCTGCGGCCAGTCCCAACCCCGGCCAGGAGCTGGAGGTTTCACGTGAAACATGCCCCATCCGCATCCGCATCCGCGCCCGGGTCGGCCGGTCGGCGGTGCGGTTCAGCAGGGCCATCAGCCGGTCGGTTCCGGGTAGACGCGGCGGACGCTGCTGCCCAGACGGGCCACGTCGGCGCCGTAGACATGCAGGGATATCGCCGTCGTACGACAGGAGTTGCGCACCTTGTGGATGTCACCGGGAGGAGCGAACCCGCAGACGTCGCCCTGGCCGTTGACCACTTCCTCGGTTGCCACGAGACGGGCGGGGCCGCCCTCCGGGGCCGTGGAGGGGGCCAGCCGGTAGCGGATCTCCCTCTCCGCGCCCTCGTGCACTCCGGCCACACACCAGGAGACGTGGTCGTGGATGGAGGTCTCCTGTCCGGGCAGCCAGACCAGCGCCACCACCGAGAAGCTGCCGTCCGGCTCGGTGTGCAGGATGTGCTGCCGGTACCGGTCCGGGTGCCCCTCGCGCTGACCGGGGGTGAGCAGATCGGGCGTGCCCAGATGCGGGGCGACGCGCTCGCCGACCAAGTAGGCGGTCAGGTCGGGTGCCAGCCCCCGGTCCACGACCCTGCGGATCTCACTGACGAGGGCGGCCATCCTCGTGGTCGTACGGGCCGGCGTGGTGGTGGTCATACCAGCAGCGTCCGTCGGCCCATCCATCACGTCCAACGACAGTTCTGCCCTGAAAACCCAAGCTCCGCTTATGGACGGGTGAGCGAAGATCGCCGAGGTCAGCAGCCGATCCGGTTCGAGGCGACCCGCTTCAGCTCGTCCAGCACCACGGCCGTCGCCGGGATCCGCAGGTGGTCGCGGTACACGTAGGCGGCGATGTGACGGCGCGCGGCCGGTTCGAGCACTCGCCCGCAGACCCGGTTGAGGGAGAGCGAGGGCAGCACGAGTGCGGGCATCATCGCCACGCCCAGGCCCTGCGCGACCAGGCTCTGGACCACCAGGTTGTCGTCGGTCGCGAAGCGGATGTCGGGCACGAAGCCCAGCTCCGCGCACTCGTGCAGCAGGTTCGCCCGGCAGCGCGGGCAGCCCGCGATCCACCGCTCCTCGGCGAGGTCGGCCAGGTGCACCGCCCGGCGCCGGGCCAGCGGATGGCCGTTCGGCAGCAGCACGGTCAGCTGGTCCTCCAGCAGCCTGACCTCGGCGACCTCCTCGGGGATCTCCTCGTGCAGGCCGGGATAGGTGAAGGCGAGGGTGATGTCGCACTCCCCGCGCTGGAGCCGGCGCAGCGACTCCGGGGGCTCTCCTTCGAGCAGTTCGACCTGGACACCGGGGTGGCCCTTGGCCAGACCGCTGAGCGCTTCCGGGACGAGGGTGACATTGGCGCTGGGAAATCCGCAGACCCGAACGCGCCCGGTACGCAGACGCGTGTACGCCTTGAGCTGGGCTTCGGCGGCCGAGAGGCTCCCCAGGATGGATTCGGCATGCCGGGCCAGGGACTCGCCGGCCTCGGTGAGCTTCATCTTCCGGCCCACGCGGGTGAACAGCGGGGTGCCGACGGCGCGTTCGAGCGCCTTCATCTGTTGGGTGATGGCGGGCTGGGTGTACCCCAGGACGCGAGCGGCCGCCGAGTATGACCCCGCGGCGACCACTTCGTGGAATGTCCGTATGTGCCGTGAATCGAACACCATCGAAGCATAAGCAGATATTGGGAGGGGCCGTAGGCGGAATCCCGCCCACGGCCCTCTCCATCAAGCCACCGGCACCGGCTACTTGTCCCCGACGCGTGAGCCGAGCGTGATGTCGACCGTGGTCGGCTTTCCGTCGCGCAGGTAGGTCAGCTTCACCGTGTCGCCCGGCTTGTACGTCCAGATCATGCTGATCAGGCTCGGGCCGCTGTCGACCGGCTTGCCGCCGAACTCGGTGATGATGTCGCCGGGCCTCAGGCCCGCCTTGCCGGCCGGGCCGTTCGGGTCGACCAGCTCGTTGCCGGGCGCACCCTGCTCGGAGATCTTGGCGCCGTCGACCTTGGCCTGGAGGTCCACGGAGACGGAGATCACCGGGTAGACGGGCTTGCCCGTCTTGATCAGCGACTCGGCGACGTTCTTGGCCTGGTTGATCGGGATGGCGAAGCCCAGGCCGATCGAACCGGCCTGGCCGCCACCGAAACCGCCGTTGCCGGCGGACTGGATCGCCGAGTTGATGCCGATGACCGCACCCCGGCCGTCGAGCAGCGGACCGCCGGAGTTGCCCGGGTTGATCGAGGCGTCCGTCTGCAACGCGCTCATGTACGAGTTCTTGCCGCTGGAGCCGTCACCGGAGGCCACCGGACGGTTCTTGGCGCTGACGATGCCGGTGGTGACCGTGTTGGACAGGCCGAACGGGGCACCGATCGCGATGGTCGCGTCGCCCACCGCGACCTTGTCGGAGTCGCCGAGCGGCAGCGGCTTGAGGCCCGCCGGCGGGTTCTTCAGCTTGAGCACGGCCACGTCGTAGCCCTGGGCCCGGCCGATCACCTCGGCGTCGTACTTCTTGCCGTCGGAGAAGGTCGCGAAGAGCTTGCCGCCGTTCGCCGCGGAGGCCACCACGTGGTTGTTGGTCAGGATGTGGCCCTGCTGGTCGTAGACGAAGCCGGTACCGGTGCCGCCCTCACCGTCTCCGGCCGAGGCCTCGATGGTGACGACGCTGGGCAGCGCGGTGGCGGCGAGGCCCGCGATCGAGCCGGCCTCCCGCTTGAGGTCCTTCGGTGTGTTGCCCGCGCTGATCGTGGTCGAGCCGGAGCCGTCGTTGCTGCGTTCGGCGGCCCAGTAGCCGACGCCGCCGCCGACGCCGCCCGCGAGGAGGGCCGCCGCGACGACGGCCGCGACGAGGCCGCCCTTGCCCTTGGGCTTGGGCGGCGGGTTGCCCTCGGTGGTGAACGGGGCGCCCCAGGCGCCGCCTCCGTGACCGCCGTTCGCCCCGTACGCGGGGACGGTGGGCGGCGGCGGAGGCCAGCCGTGGGCGCCGTGCGCCGCCGGACCGGGTGCGGGGACGGGACCGGGGGCCTGCGCATACGCCGGAGCCGGAGCCGAGCCGTACGCCGGCTCCGGCGCCTGGGCGGGCGTGGGCGCGGCCACCGGAGGCGAAGCCGGGGTGGGCGGAAGCTGCTGGGTCTGCTCGGCGCCCGGCACGGGAGCCTGGGCGGCGGAACCAGAGACGGGTGCCGGCACAGGGGGTGCGGACGGGGCCGCGGGGGGCGTCTGGGCCGCGGTTCCCTCGTTCTCGGTGCTCACAGCGCTCTCTCCTCGTCACAACACGGCTTATACGACTTACACGGCTTATACAGCTGCTGGAAATATCTGGTGATATCGGTCCGACTGAACGTTCGACGTGCCGCACAAGTTCCAGACAAAGCTTTTCCCATGACCCGTCAGAGCACTGTAAGCCGGACCTGTGCGTCTACCCCCATCCTTTATCTCCGGCATTTCGGACGCATCCGCAGGACCCGCCCCGCCACGCCACGGCTCCTCGGTGGCACCATGACCGGGTGACCCACGCAACGCCGCGCCCCATCCAGGTCGTCGCCCACCGCGGCGCCTCGGAGGATGCCCCCGAGCACACCCTGGCCGCCTACCGCAAAGCCATCGAGGACGGCGCCGACGCCCTCGAATGCGATGTCCGGCTGACCGCCGACGGCCACCTGGTCCTGGTCCACGACCGCCGGGTCAACCGCACCTCCAACGGCCGCGGCGCCGTGTCCGCCCTGGAACTGGCCGATCTCGCCGCCCTCGACTTCGGCTCCTGGAAGGACCGCGAGGAGTCCCCCGACTGGGACGCGGACCCCGAGCGCACCTCCGTGCTCACCCTGGAGCGACTGCTGGAGCTGGTGTCCGACGCCGGCCGGCCGGTGCAGCTCGCGATCGAGACGAAGCACCCCACCCGCTGGGCCGGACAGGTGGAGGAACGCCTCCTGCACCTCCTCAAGCGCTTCGGCCTGGACGCCCCGCCGGCCGAGGGCCCGCACCCCGTCCGGGTCATGAGCTTCTCCGCCCGCTCCCTCCACCGGGTGCGGGCGGTGGCGCCGACGGTTCCGACCGTGTACCTGATGCAGTTCATCTCGCCCCGGATGCGCGACGGGCGGCTGCCCGCCGGAGTGCGGATCGCCGGGCCGGGGGTCCGGATCGTGCGCAACCACCCCGGCTTCGTCCGCAGGCTTCAAGCCGCCGGGCACTCCGTACACGTATGGACGGTGAACGATCCCGAAGACGTTCAGCTGTGCGCTGATCTGGGCGTAGAAGCGATCATCACGAACAGGCCGCGCCAAGTTCTGTCACAACTCGGGCGCTGACGTCCCCTTTTGCCCACCCGCCCCACGCAACGCACTCGTGACGGCGTGTGCTCCGGCGCATCCGCTGCGCAGTCATGGGCCATGAATGCGTCAGAGGGCCTCGCCATGGCGGTTTCCGGTCCAGGCCAAGGGGGCATCCAGACCATGGCGTGGGGCTAAGGAGGTTCCGGGGGTGGCGTTGGTGATGGCACAAGAAGTGCCCACGTCGTCGTGCGTGGATGTACGCCATGGTCCTGCGGGCGTGGGCGAGGCGAGACGCCGGATGCGCGAACAACTGCGCATCAGCGGCCTGTCCGAATCGGTCGTGGACGATGCCGTACTGATCCTTTCCGAACTGCTCAGCAATGCCTGCCGACACGGCCGGCCGTTGGGTTCGCCGGAAGTCGGGGACGGGGAGATACGCGCCGCATGGTGCGTCGACAAGGCGGGGCGACTGACGGTCGAGGTCACGGACGGGGGCGGTCCCACGCGCCCCGTTCCAGCCACGCCCTCGGTCACCGCGCGCGGCGGCCGGGGGCTGAACATCATCAGCGCCCTCGCCCAGGACTGGGGTGTCCGGGACGGAGCGGCGGGTGAGGTCACCGTATGGGTGATCGTCGCCCGGGGGCCCCGGCACGACGATTTCGCTACGCGCGTCACTGCCCCGGCGATCGACTTCACATCGGCATTCGACGATCTCGATCCGTGAACCGGATCCTTGTACGCCGGGAGTGCACGCCGACCGTGCTCCCGGCCGCACCCCACCGGTTGTGGCGGTACGAACGGCTAGGCTCGCGACCAGAGACACCGCCGTACCGCCGCAACCGGGAGACACCCACGATGGCCAAGAAGCGCCCCGCCGCGAAGACCGCGAAGCCGCAGCTCAACAATGGGGAAGTCCCGGTGGTGGGCGCGCGCGAGCCCTGCCCCTGCGGCTCCGGGCGCCGCTACAAGGCCTGCCACGGCGCCGCCGCCGCGCACGCCGTCACCGAGCACGTGCAGCGCCCCTTCGAGGGCCTGCCGGGCGAGTGCGACTGGGTCGCGCTGCGTGAGCTCGTGCCCGCGGCCACCGTCCCGCTGCCCCTGAAGGGCGGCCTGCCCGAGGGCGTCCCCTCCGTCACGCTGGTGACCGTTCTGCCCATGGCCTGGCCGGCCCTGCGCCGCGAGGACGGCTCCGTCCTGCTGGGCCTGCAGAACGACTCGACCACCGGCGACCTGTCCCGCGACATGGCCGACACCCTGGAGCGCGCGCTCGTGGCGGAGCCGGGGACGCCGATCGCGGCCCGCCGGGTTCCGGCCGAGGGCACCCGACTTCAGGATCTCCTGGACCCGGACGGCGTTTTCGAGCCGGTTGTGCACAGCGGCTTCGAATTCTGGATTCCGGAAACCGAAGCGGCCCAGAACGCCTCCCCGGAGATCGCCGCTTCGCTCGAGCGCGCGAACGCCGCCGCCATCCCGACCGTCAAGCTGGCCGGCGTGGACGCGTCCTACTGGTGCGAGACCCCGGAGAAGAACCACCTGCGCTGGGTCATGCCGCACCCCGAGGAGAAGCTGCTCGACGCCCTCGCGCGGCTGCACGCGGCGGGTACCTCCTCGCTCGGCGAGGGCACCAAGCTCGTCGGTTCCTTCCGGGCGCACGGCCTCATGGTGCCCGTCTGGGACCTGCCCACCGGTGTTTCGGCCAATGACGTGGAGAAGCCCGCGGGCGAGTTCGCGGAGCGGCTGGCCGAGGCGCTGGCCGCGGACGCCCCGCTGACCACGGAGGAGCGCCGGGCCCGCGGCGGACTCACCAACCGCCAAGTCACGCTCAGCTGACGTCCGCGCGGGGAGCGGGAACCGGTGACCTGGGCCGCAACTCCCGCTAATCGCCTGCAAATCAGTGTCTGAATATCAGAGATCGAATTTGCGAACAGGCGATCTCTTGTTACCGTTCTTGTAGCCCGGTCGCTGGTGCATCCCCCGTCGCCAGCGACCGGGCCCTTCCATTTCGTGCGGTACTCAACCGTCGCTCGACTCCGGTGCGTTGCTCCCGGAGCGCAGCAACAGCCGCCCTTCATCATCCGGAACTGCAAACTCCGCTACGGCCGAGTAGTCGTCCGGCTTCCCCACCGACTCCCCGCGTGGCGTCTCGCACAGCCCCGGCTCGTCGCCCGCGCCCACCGCGCAGCGGATCTGCACCGTGCGTCCCGCCGGTCCCATCACGGTCAGTACGGCGTCCAGCGCGTGACCGCTGGTGTTGCGGTAGTAGCTGCGGCCCCAGGTCCGGCCCTCGCCCGCCAGGACGCAGGTCTGCGCCTCCACGCCGTACGGCGAGGAGAGTTCGGGGCCGCACCGGGATTCCGTACGGGGCTGCTCGACCGGTCCGGGCTGCGCGGGAGGGGCGACCGGGTCCGCCGCGGTGGACGTACGGGAGGACTCCGGGGCGCGAGAGGAGTCCGACGTACGGGGAGTGTCCGAAAAGCCGAGCGAGGAGAGCAACCCCCCGCCCTTTCCGTCGTCCTGACCGGCGAAATCCGGCCCGGCCATCGCTCCGGCTAGGGGAAGCGACAAGATGATCAGCACACCGGCGCCGATACCGATCAGGCGGAGATTCATTCGCCGAAGATAGCGAGGCGGGAAAGGGGCGCGGAGATCCCCGCGCCCAATTCCCTTGGAAACTCGTCCCGCTGGCACCCGTACGAGTGACGCTGCGGCCACCGGGATCGTCGGCGCCGCGCTGGACGTTCCCTTCCTGACGGTCAGCCTGACGGTCGGCCTGATGTCGGCCTGATGTCGGCCTGGCGGCGGCCTGATGTCGGCCTGACGATCAAGCCCGACGGTCAGTACGCGAGCCGGCTGCCGCCGCCCGGAGCCCCGCTGCTCGCCTCCACGAGCGCGTCCACGACCGCCTCCACATCCGGCAGCCAGAGCCCGTACGGCCCGGCCGCCGGTTCCCGCTCCCAGCAGACCTGCCCGCCGCCGGACGCCGCGGACGGCGGCAGCAGCAGGTAACCGCCCTCGCCGTGGAAGCGCAGCGAGGAGGGCACGTGATCCTTGGCGTAGAGGAGTTCGCCGAGCCGCTCCAGCGAGTACGGGGCGACCAGCAGGGACCAGCGGGTGGGCGTGGCGACGATGGGCCCGAGCCGCACGCCCTGCGCGTCCAGGCGTACGACGGCACGCGCGGCCGCGGCGGCCGGCAGGCTCACCGCGCACGGCGCGGCCCCGCCGGTGGCCAGCAGGACCGGGGCCGTGGGCCTCCTGGCCCACCACCAGGCCACCATCCGGGCGTCGGTCGTGGCGGCGAGCAGCCCGGGATCGAAGGGATGCGCGCCGGGTACCACGCAGTCGGGGTCGGGGCAGGCGCAGCGCGTGCTGTCCGCGCCGGCCCGGCCCACGCCCGGCAGCACGGGCCACTGCCGGACCGTGGCGCAGGTGAGCGCCCCCTCGAGCAGGGACGCGGCCGCGACGTCCGCGGCCGCCGAGGCGGGGCGGGAGACGGCGCGCGGGGATTTCCATCGATCGCGGAGCCGCTGGAGACGCCTTCCGAGGATCTCGCGCATGAGCGCTCGTTCCTTTCCGTTGAACGCCGAGGGGCCACATCACACCATGTAAGCGGTGTTTCACCACACGTACACGTTTCGCGTCACTGTCCGCCAGAAGCAGGTTCACACGGTTCGTGCAGTTTTCTTACGGGTCCATCAAACGTCCGGCGGGGCTGATCGCGACCCGGACCGGTGCCGAGACCGGCTGCCGCCGTTAAGGACGACGGCGCGCTGCCGGGCGGTTCCCGGCGGTGCCGGGAGGCATCAACTGGCCCCGGTCACCACCGATTAGGTACCCGGAGCCCTTGTGCCACCGCCCAGTCGATCGTAAAAAACGTCCGCTTCCCACTTTTTCCGGCCAAGTTTTAGCCTTGGCTGGACAGTGAGTTGCCGTCTCACGGACACCAGGATTCCCACTTGGGCAATGCTGGACATCGCTCCTCGTGTGCGTGTAGATGTGGATCCATTGATGGCGGCGCAGCACGATCTGGGGGTTTGCGATGCTATATGGCGAATCGCACCAGGTGGAAAGGCGGACGCCATGAGCGCCCCGCATCTGCCGAAAGTGGCTGGAATCGATCCAGCAGTTACAGCGTCAGCGCACACTGCGGCGCCCACGCCCGCTTCCACGCCCGCACGAACCGCCCCCGCCCAGGCCCCACCGCCTGCCGCGAGCAGCGTCATCCAGGACCGGCTGGCGGGCATGGTCTCCGACCTCACGACCCTCCACGAGCTCACCGAGCGCCTCGCCCGGGCCAGTGATCTCGACTCCTCCCTCCAGGAATTCCTGCGCGCCGGAGCCACACTCGTCGGAGCCCGCCGGGGCCTGGTCGCCCTGGAGCCCTCCGACGGCCTCGGCCCCAGCACCACGATCGGCCTCGGTCTGGGCCGCGCGGACCTCGGCCACATCGAGACGGTGCCGCGCAGCGCCACCTCGTACGGCCGCATCCTCGACGGACTCCCGGACGCCCACGGCGGCTCCGAGGTCCTCCCGGAACCGGAGACGACCCCCGGGGTCCCCGGCTCCGCGGGCTACGAACCCCCCGTCGATCCGCGCCACCGCGAGGTCGCGGCCCGGCTCGGCTACGCCGCCAGCTACACGCTGCCGCTGACCGCCGAAACCACCGGCCGTCTCGGCGCGGCCGTCTGGCTCTACGACGAGCCGGCCGAGCCGAGCGAGCGCCAGCGCGACCTCGTGGGGCTCTACGTCCGGCACGCCGCCGAGCACCTGGCCCGGATGCTGGAGGTGGACCGCTCCCGGACCCGGCTGGCCACCGTCTCCGAGGAGCTGCTGCCCAGCCGGCTGCCCCGGATCGCCGGAGTACAGCTCGCGGCCCGGCACCACACCGGCCCGCGCGGCGGCGGCGACTGGTACGACGCGCTGCCCCTGCCCGAGGGCGCCATGGGGCTGGCCGTGGGATCCGTCACGGGCTCCGGCCCGAGCGCCGTCGCGGCCATGGGACGGCTGCGGGCCTCGCTGCGCGCGTACGCCGTCATGGAAGGCGAGGACCCCGTGGCGGTCCTGTCCGACCTGGAGCTGCTCCTGCGGCTGACCGAGCCCGCGCGTTCGGCGACCGCCCTCTTCGCCTACTGCGAGCCCGCCGCCCGGAAGGTCATCCTGGCCGGGGCCGGACACACCCCGCCGCTGCTGATCGGCGAGCGGCGCACCGAGTACGTGGAGACCTCGCTCTCCGCACCGCTGGGGATGCTGGCCTGCTGGGAGGCGCCGAGCGTGGAGATCGAACCCGCTCCCGGAGAAACGGTGCTGCTCTACACCGACGGGCTGCTGCGGCGCACCGGCGACCCGATGGACCGCGCGTACGCCCGGCTGCACGCGGCGGCCGCGGGGGTTCCCCGTAGCGCCCGGGACGACCCGGGGGCCATCTGCGACCACATCCTGCGGACCGTGCTGCCGGGGGAGGAACTGGCCGCCGCGGCCGTGGACCCCGCGGAGGACATCGTGCTCCTCGCGGCGCGGTTCGACTGACGCAGAAGGCCGACGTACGCCGCGGCTCGCCGGTGACGCACACCGGCGGCGACGCACACCGGCGGCGACGCGCCGCCCGATTTGACTGATATGTCACACGCCTCCACAGGCGCCCTCCCCTCGCACCTACGATGGATGAGGTCCTACCAGGTCCGCGCCCGACGTAGCAGCTGAGGAGAAGACGTGGCTGACGAGCTCACCCCGGAGACCCCGGAAGAAGAGCAGCCCCAGAAGAAGCACAAGCAGCGCAAGAACGGGCTGTACCCGGGCGTCAGCGATGAACTCGCGGAGAGCATGCGCACCGGCTGGGCCGACACCGAGCTGCACGGCCTGACACCGATCGCCCAGGCCGGGCACACGGCGGACCGCCGCGCCGCACTGTCCGCGCGCTTCCCCGGCGAGCGCCTCGTCGTACCGGCGGGCCGGCTGAAGACCCGCTCCAACAACACGGAGTACCCCTTCCGCGCGTCGACCGAGTACGCGTACCTCACCGGTGACCAGACCGAGAACGGCGTCCTGGTCCTGGAGCCCACGGGCCCGGCCGGCCACACCGCCACGGTCTACCTGCTGCCCCGCTCCAACCGTGAGAACGGCGAGTTCTGGCTGTCCGGCCAGGGCGAGCTGTGGGTCGGCCGCCGCCACTCGCTCACCGAGGCCGAGCAGCTCCTGGGCATTCCCGCCAAGGACGTCCGCGAACTCGCCGAGGCCCTCACCGAGGCCGAGGGACCCGTCCGCGTCGTACGCGGCCACGACTCCCTCATCGAGTCCGCCCTCACCGACAAGGTGACCAAGGAGCGCGACGAGGAACTGCGCGTCTACCTCTCCGAGGCCCGCGCCGTGAAGGACGCCTTCGAGATCGGCGAACTGCAGAAGGCCGTCGACTCCACCGTCCGCGGCTTCGAGGACGTCGTGAAGGTCCTCGACAAGGCGGAGGCCACCTCCGAGCGCTACATCGAGGGCACCTTCTTCCTGCGCGCCCGCGTCGAGGGCAACGACGTCGGCTACGGCTCCATCTGCGCCGCCGGTCCGCACGCCTGCACCCTCCACTGGGTCCGCAACGACGGCGACGTCCGCTCCGGCGACCTGCTGCTCCTCGACGCGGGCGTGGAGACCCACTCCCTCTACACCGCCGACGTCACCCGCACGCTGCCGATCAACGGCGCGTACACCGACATCCAGCGCAAGATCTACGACGCCGTCTACGCGTCCCAGGAAGCCGGCATCGCCGCCGTCAAGCCGGGCGCGAAGTTCCGCGACTTCCACGACGCCTCGCAGCACGTGCTGGCCGAGAAGCTCGTCGAGTGGGGTCTGCTGGAGGGCCCGGTCGAGCGGGTACTGGAGCTCGGCCTCCAGCGCCGCTGGACCCTGCACGGCACCGGCCACATGCTCGGCATGGACGTCCACGACTGCGCCGCCGCGCGCACCGAGGCGTACGTCGACGGCACGTTGGAGCCGGGCATGTGCCTGACCGTCGAGCCCGGTCTGTACTTCCAGGCCGACGACCTGACCGTGCCCGAGGAGTACCGGGGCATCGGCGTCCGGATCGAGGACGACATCCTCGTCACAGAGGACGGCAACCGGAACATGTCCGCCGGACTGCCCCGCACCTCGGACGAGGTCGAGGCCTGGATGGCGCGGCTCAAGGGCTGACGGCCACCGCGCGGGCGTGGGCCTGACCTGAGCGTGGGCCGCATGACGAGGGGCAGGATCCCGGTGCTTGGGATCCCGCCCCTCGGCGTGTCTAGGACGCCTTCAGCAGCGCGTCGTCACGCCACTTCAGCATCTTGTCGAAGCTCACGACGGCTCCCCGGCCGGGCCGGTTGTGGAAGCGGACGTGGTCGGCGAGTTCGGCGATCAGGTGCAGTCCCCGGCCTGCCTCGGCCAGGGAGGGTCTGCGGCGGGCCACCGTCGCGGGCGGGAAGCCGGGCCCGAAGTCGGTCACTTCGATCCGGCAGCGGTCCCCGTCCAGATAGGCCGTGACGCGGTACGCCTCGGTCTCGTCCAGGAAGTCGCCGCCGACGGCTCCGCCGTGCTCGACCGCGTTCGCGCAGGCCTCGCTCAGTGCTACCGACAGATCGAAGGAGATGTCCGGGTCCACCCCCGCGGTCTCCATCGTCCCCAGCAGCAGTCGCCTGGCGAGCGGCACGCTCGCGGCTTCGCGCCTCAAGTGGAGAGACCACCAGATGCTCATACGGTTACGTATTGCCGCCCATGGTGGACCGTAAGCGCCCAACGGCTGCCAGAGCCCTCATTCGGCCGATGCGGCACTCCCGGGACACGGTGTATGCGGCCGTCGGGGCGAACCGGGTGGGCGTCGGCTCCGTCGGCTCGTGCGGATTACGGCCGCCTCCTGACTCCGTACTGGCCTCGGCGACCTCGCGTTGACCGTGGACTGATCACGTACGCACCGCGCGGCCACCTCGCGCTGACCCGGGCCTGATCGCGCTGACCCGGCTCTGACCGAGCGGCGGAACCGACGAGTCCCTCCCCTACCTGCCGTATGCAGAGGCTAAGCGCAGTGCGATGATGGCCCGGCCATGACTGCCCCCCAAGCGACAGCTGCCGGAGCCTGCCTCCGGACCACCCGGGCCGCGGTGTTCACCGCGGTCTGCGTCGTGCTGTCCGCGGTCGGTCACGCCGTGGCCTCCTGCGCCACCGTGCCGTGGTGGGCCCTGGCCCTTGCCTTCGCCGCCGTCTTCGCGGTCGCGGCCCCGCTGGCGGGGCGCCGGCGTTCACTGCCCGGCATAGCCGCCGGGCTCGGTTTCGGCCAGCTCGGACTGCACACGCTGTTCGGCCTCGGCCAGCACAGCGCCGCAGCTCCGCCCGCGCCGTCCGCCGATCCCGACACCTCGCTGGCGGCGCTCGCCGCCCAGCTGGTTTGCGGGGGCAACTCCGTACCGCTCAGCCCGGCCGATGCCCGGCGCGTCCTGGAGAGCGCCGGACTGGACCCGGCCGCGCTGGCCGGACAGGCCGCCGCGCAGAGCCACATGGCCCACGCGCAGCTGGCGGAGGCCACCGGCCAGCCGGCGATCGGGCTGTTCAGCCCGGCCATGCTGCTGGGCCACCTGCTGGCCGCACTCGCGGCCGGCTGGCTCCTGGGACGGGGCGACAGCGCGCTGTTCCGGCTCGTCGAACTGTCCCGGCTCTCCACCGAGGCCGCTCCCGTACGTCCGCTCCGCACCGCGCTGGCCTTCGTACGCGCCCTCGCCGCAGGACTCCCGAGCGCGCCCGCCCGTACCCGTCGGGTCCGGCGGACCGCCGCGGCGCCCGCCGCCGCGACCGGCCGGGGCGCACTCCAGCACACGGTGATCAGGCGCGGGCCGCCCACGGCGCTCGCCCTCGCAGCCTGACGCGGCACCCCACTCCCCAGCACGTACGGCGGGAGCACCGTGCCGCGACCTCCGCGCGCGTCCGTGCGCGGAGCCAGCCGTCACCACTGCTTCCGTGGAGTGTTTCTGCCGTGAAGACCTCTCGTGTCTCCTTCGCCGCCGCCCTCGCCGCCGGCGCCGTCCTCATCCTGTCCGGTCCCGCCTTCGCGCACGTCAGCGTGCAGCCCGGCGAGGCCGCCAAGGGCGGCTACGCGACGATCAACTTCAAGGTCCCAAACGAGCGTGACAACGCCTCGACCACGCAGCTCGAGGTCAACTTCCCGATCGACCAGCCGCTGACGTCCGTCATGCCGCAGGACATCCCCGGCTGGACGTCCACAGTCGAGAAGACCAAGCTCGACAAGCCCCTCACCGTGCACGGCAAGCAGATCAACGAGGTCGTCACCAAGGTGACCTGGTCCGGCGGCAAGATCGAGGCCGGCAAGTTCCAGCAGTTCCCGGTCTCCGTCGGCAAGCTTCCCGAGGACGCCGACCAGATGGTCTTCAAGGCGATCCAGACGTACGACAACAACGAGGTCGTCCGCTGGATCGAGGAGGCCAAGGAGGGGGCTGCGGAACCGCAGACCCCGGCGCCCGTCCTGAAGCTGACCGCCGCCAAGGACTCCGATCACCACGACAGCGGCGACAAGAAGACGGACGCGAAGAACGCCGACAAGAAGGGCGGCAAGGGAGCCGACCACGGCCACCACGACAAGGCCGCAGCCAAGCACTCCGACACGACCGCCCGTGCTCTCGGCATCGCGGGCATCGTGATCGGGCTCGGTGGCGTCGCCTTCGGCATCGCCTCGCGCCGCCGCACCTCCTGACTGTCCGCGGGTCCTGACCCGCCGGGCCTCTCGTAGGCCTGTCGTTCGAAAACTCCGTACCATCCCCGATCCCAGGGACATCTCTCCATGCGCACCACACGTGTGACGGTCGCCGCCCTCGCGGCGGCGGCCGCCCTCACCCTCACCGCCTGTGGCGGCGAGGCGGCCAAGGACAACAACGGTTCGGTCACGCAGATCACCGGCCAGAACAAGACCGGGGCCGCGACCGTCCTGGACCGCCCCTTCGGCAAACCGGAAGTCGTCCTCACGGACACCACCGGCAAGCCGTGGAACCTGCGCGAGCAGACCAAGGGGCGGCCGACGCTCATCTACTTCGGCTACACCAACTGCCCCGACGTGTGCCCGCTGACGATGAGCAACATCGCCGTCGCCAAGAAGGCACTGCCCAAGGAGGACCAGGACAAGCTCCAGGTCGTCTTCGTCACCACCGACCCCGAACGGGACACTCCCGACTCCCTCGGCGCGTGGATCAAGATGCAGGATCCGTCGTTCGTCGGACTGACCGGGGACTTCGCCACCATCCAGGCCGCCGCCCGCTCACTCGGCATCGGTATCGAGGCCGCCAAGAAGGAGACCGACGGCAGCGTCGTCTCCATGCACGGCGCCCAGGTCATCGCGTTCTCGCCCAAGACCGACGAGGGCTACGTCCTGTATGGCGAAGGCACCACCGTCGACGACTACACCAGGGACCTGCCGAAGATCGTCAAGGGGGAGAACCCGTGAACCGCCGCACCACCCGAACCCTCGCCGCCGCCCTCTCCCTGACGGTCGCTCTCGTCATATCCGGCTGTTCGTCCGACTCCGGCTCCGGCTCCGCCAAGGACGGGGCGGCCAAGCCCGAGCTGACGGTCAGCGGGGCTTACATGCCCGAGCCGGTGAACGACAAGATGGCCGGCGCGTTCATGGTCATCAAGAACAGCTCGAAGAGCGCCGACAAGCTGACCGGCGTCACCAGCCCGCTCTCGGACGATCTGCAGATCCACGAGACCAAGGACCAGAAGATGCGACAGGTCCAGTCGCTGGACGTGCCCGCGAACGGCGAGCTGCGGCTGCGGCGTGGTGGCGACCACGTCATGTTCGTGGGGCTCAAGAGCAAGCCCGGCGTCGGGGACAAGATCAGCGTCGAACTGCGTTTCGAGAAGGCCGATCCGGTCAAGGTCGAGCTGGAAGTCAAGGAACGGACGTACAACGCACAGAACTCCAACGCCCACTGACGGACCGAGGAACTGACACGCCATGACGGCCACCGCCCCCGCCCCCTCCACGGCCCGAGCCCGCGCCAGGACATTCCTGCCCCGGCTCGTGCTCGTCCTCGCAGCCCTGCTGGCAGCCCTGTTCACCGCGGCCACCCCGGCCACGGCACACGCCGCACTCACCGCGAGCGACCCCCAGGACGGGGCGGTGGTCGCCACGGCACCCGCCCAGGTCACGCTGTCCTTCTCGGAGCAGGTCGCCATGGACGACAACTCCATCCGCGTCATGGACCCGCAGGGCAAACGCGTCGACACCGGTGAACTGCGCAACATGTGCAGCGGATCGCTCATCCGCTACGGCGCCGCCCTGCACTCCGGTCTGCCGGACGGCACCTACACCGTCGCCTGGCAGGCCGTCTCCGCCGACAGCCATCCGATCTCCGGCGCCTTCACCTTCTCCATCGGCGCCCCCTCGGCGACGAGCGTCATCGTCCCCACCCAGCAGGCGGGAGGGGGACCCGTCGGCATCGCCTACGGGATCGCCCGTTACGCCGCCTACGCCGGGTTCACCGTCCTCGTCGGTGGCGCCGCCTTCATCCTGCTGTGCTGGCGCCGCGGTTCCGCCGAGCGGCCGCTGCAGAAGCTGGTGCTGCGCGGCTGGGTCACCCTCACCGCCGCCACGCTGGCGATGCTGGTGCTCCGCAACCCGTACACCGGCTCCGGGGAGTTCGCCGACGCCTTCGACCTCGCAGGACTCAAGGGCGTCCTCGAAACCAAGACCGGCGCCTCCTTCGTCTCCCGGCTGCTGCTGCTCGGCGCCGCCGCGCTGTTCATCGCCGTGCTCTTCGGTGCCTACGCACGCCGCCAGAAGGGCTCCGGGACGGGGGCCGGCTCGCTGCGGACGGACGTCGCCGGTCCGACCGCCGAGGAGAGCAAGGAGACGAGCGACCTCGCCTTCGGGCTCGGCATCGGCGGAACCGTCGTGGCCGGCGGTATCGCAGCCACCTGGGCCCTTTCGGAGCACGCCTCCACCGGCCTCCAGCCCGGCATCGCGATGCCGGCCGACATCCTTCACCTGCTGGCCGTGGCCACGTGGCTCGGCGGTCTCGCCGCCCTGCTGGTCGCCCTCCACAAGATGCCGGACATCGAGCGGGAAGCCGTCCAGCGCTTCTCCAAGGTGGCCTTCGTCAGCGTCCTGGTCATCGCCGTCACCGGCGTCTACCAGTCCTGGCGCCAGATCGGCAGCTGGTCCGCCCTCACCGGCACCAGCTACGGGCGACTCCTCCTCATCAAGGTCGGCCTGGTCGCCGTGCTCATCGCCATCGCCTACCTCTCCCGGAAGTGGACGGCCCTGCTCGCGGAGAGCCGGTCCTTGGAGACCGCCACGGAGCCGGCCGAGGAGCCGGCCGAGGTGCTCACGGCCGGCGATGTTTCACGTGAAACATCGGATGCGGCAGGCCCTCAGGACAGCGCGGACCCCCAGCGTGCCGCTCAGCTCGCCCGGCAGCGCGCCGCCCGCGAGAAGGCCCGCGAGAACCAGGTCCGTGACGCCGATCCGGTCCGCGCGGGGCTGCGCCGCTCCGTACTCGCCGAAGCCGGTGTGGCCGTCGCCCTGCTGGCCGTGACCACCGTCCTGACCAGCACCGAGCCAGGGCGCACCGTGGAGCAGGAGGCCGATCGCGGCGGCTCCGCCGCGACGGCCGTACCCAACCGCCCCGTCAAGATCACGCTGCCGTACGACACCGGCGGCCAGAACGGCAAGGGCAGCGTCCGACTGGAGCTCGATCCGGGCCGGGTCGGCGCCAACACCTTCCACCTGTGGGCGGACGGCGCCGACGGCAAGCCCGTCGACCTCCCCGAGCTGAAGGTCTCCTTCACGCTTCCGGCCAAGGAGATCGGCCCCCTGCCGCTCGCTCCGGACCGGGCCGGTCCCGGACACTGGACCGCGTCCGGGGTCCAACTGCCGCTCGCGGGTGAATGGCGCATCGACGTGACCGTCCGTACCTCCGACATCGACCAGACGTCCGTCCAGAAGAACGTGAAGATCGGCTGAACAGCGTGACCGACAGCACCGCGGGCAACCGCGACCTTGAGATCTCCCGGCGCCGACTGCTGGGCACCGTCGGCGCCGCAGGCGCCGCCGGGCTCGCACTCGGCGCCACGGGCGGCGCCCTCGTGCACTCGGCCCTCGGCGACTCTCCGGCCGGCGCCACACCGGCCGCCGGGTCCCTGGGCTCCCTCGGGGCCACCCAGGTCGCCTTCCACGGCGCTCACCAGGCCGGAATCACCACCCCCCTCCAGGCCAAGGGTCACGTGCTCGCCTTCGACCTGGCCGCGGGCGCCGGCCGCAAGGAGGCCGCCGCGCTGCTGCGCCGCTGGTCCGACACCGCCCGGCGGCTCATGGCGGGCGAGACCGCCCCGACCGCCGACAGCGGGATCGCTCTCGACGCCGGGCCGTCCTCCCTCACCCTCACGTTCGGCTTCGGCCACTCCTTCTTCGAGCGCACCGGCCTGACGGCCCACCGTCCGGTCGCTCTCGACCCGTTGCCAGACTTCTCCTCCGACCGGCTCGACGCCCAGCGCAGCAACGGTGACCTGTGGGTCCAGATCGGCGCCGACGACGGGCTCGTCGCCTTCCATGCGCTGCGCGCCGTACAGAAGGACGCCGGGGACGCCGCCCGGGTCCGCTGGCAGATGAACGGCTTCAACCGGTCCCCCGGCGCCACCAGCACCCCCATGACCGCCCGCAACCTGATGGGCCAGGTGGACGGCACCGGGAACCCCAAGCCCGCGGAGCCCGACTTCGACCAGCGGATCTTCGTGCAGGCCGGCGGGCCCGGGCCCGCCGAGCACTCCTGGATGGCCGGGGGCTCGTACGCCGTCGTCCGGCGGATCCGCATGCTGCTCGACGACTGGGACCGGCAGTCCCTCGCCCAGCAGGAGCAGGTCATAGGCCGGACCAAGGCCACGGGAGCCCCCCTGACGGGTGGCGGAGAGACCACGGAGCCGGCCCTGGACAAGCTCGGCGCCGACGGCAAGCCCGTCATCGCGGCCAACGCCCATGCCCGGATCTCCGCCCCGGAACAGAACGGCGGGGCGGCCATGCTCCGGCGGCCCTTCTCCTACCACGACGGGATCGCCCCGGACGGCACCCCCGACGCCGGGCTGCTCTTCATCTGCTGGCAGGCCGATCCTCTGCGTGGTTTCGTCCCGGTCCAGCGCAAGCTCGACCGCGGTGACGCGCTGTCGCAGTTCATCCGGCACGAGTCCAGCGGTCTGTACGCCGTCCCGCCCGGTCCGCGGGCCGGGGAGTACGTCGGACAGCGGCTGCTCGAGGGATGAACAGGCCCACGTGGGCGGGGGCCACGGCATTAGGCTGATCGCATGTCGGCAACCCGCTTCACGTATCTCGGTCCCGAGGGCACTTTCACCGAAGCCGCCCTGCGCACGCTGCCGGAAGCCGCCACCCGGGAGCTCGTCCCGATGGTGTCGGTCCCGGCCGCTCTGGACGCCGTACGCAACGGTGAGGCCGCGGCAGCGCTGGTGCCGATCGAGAACTCGGTGGAGGGCGGGGTCACCGCCACGCTCGACGAGCTGGCTTCCGGCGAGCCGCTGATGATCTACCGCGAAGTGCTGTTGCCCATCGCGTTCGCGCTGCTCGTGCGGCCCGGGACCAAGCTGTCGGACGTCAAGACCGTGACCGGGCACCCCGTGGCCCAGCCGCAGGTCCGCAACTGGCTGCGGACCCACCTGCCCGACGCGGTGTGGGAGTCGGCCGCCTCCAACGCCGATGGCGCCCGGCTGGTCCAGGAGGGCCGCTTCGACGCCGCCTTCGCGGGTGAGTTCGCCGCCGTCACGTACGGCCTTGAGGCGCTGGTCACCGAGATCCACGACGCGGAGAACGCCGAGACCCGGTTCGTGCTCGTCGGGCGGCCCGCCCGGCCGGCCGCTCCCACCGGCGCCGACAAGACCTCTGTCGTGCTGTGGCTCGGCGACGACCACCCCGGTGCGCTGCTGGAGCTCCTCCAGGAGTTCGCCGTCCGGGGCGTGAACCTGATGCTGATCCAGTCCCGGCCGACCGGTGAGGGCATCGGCAACTACTGCTTCGCCGTCGACGCCGAGGGCCACATTTCCGACCGCCGGGTCAGTGAGGCCCTCATGGGTCTCAAGCGGACCTGCCCGCAGGTCCGCTTCCTCGGTTCCTATCCGCGCGCCGGAGTCGCGCTGAGTGAGGTGCGCGCCGCGCGCCCCGGTACGTCCGACAGCGACTTCACCGAGGCCTCCGACTGGCTGGCGCGTTGCCTCGACGGTCGCTCGTAGGGCCTCGCCCCCTGTCCACAGAGTTATCCACAGGCCGGGACCCGGGCCTGGGGACAAGTCGACAGGGCGGTGCGACAAGGTCGACAAATCGGCACCGGGTCCAGGTTTCGCGCTGGCGAGCGGCAGGTGAACGGCGTCACCTCTGTATCGCGGATCAACTCTTTGGAGCGAGCCATTCCCACCCGAATGAGTGTGTGAGGGTGGTTTGAACCCTGATCGGCCCCGACCGCTCAAGGATCCCTATTGATCTAATTCCGTGTCCACAGATCCGACACACAGCCTGTGGATAAGAGTGGCCCAGGGCGAATTCCTGTGGACAAGACAGCCGCCTGCGGCGCTGCTCAGGCCCTCCAGCGGCGTCGCCTCGTGCCCTTTGGGGAATGGCGCCACGTTTATCGACCCCCGGAGCGATCGCGTCCGGCCACCGGACAAGGGATTTACATTCGGAGCAATTGGGGCATAGCGACACGCAGCGTGATATCGGTGTGATCCCAGGAAGCCCCGCCCGGTAGCCTGGAGGGGTGATTGACCTCCGGCTGCTCCGTGAAGACCCTGACCGTGTCCGCGCCTCGCAGCGCGCCCGTGGAGAGGACGTCGGCCTCGTCGACGCGCTGCTCTCCGCCGACGAGCGCCGCAGGGCCTCCGGCATGCGCTTCGACGAACTGCGGGGCGAACAGAAGTCGCTCGGCAAGCTCATCCCCAAGGCCTCCCCGGAGGAGCGGGCCGAGCTGCTGACCAAGGCCGAGCAGCTCAAGCAGGACGTCAAGGCGGCCGAGGCCGAGCAGAACGAGGCGGACGAGGCTGCCAGGCAGCTCCTGCTCCAGCTCGGCAACATCGTCCACAGCGATGTCCCGGTCGGCGGCGAGGAGGACTTCACCGTCCTCGAGACGCACGGCACGATCCGCGACTTCGCCGCCGAGGGCTTCGCGCCCAAGGACCACCTGGAGCTCGGCGAATCGCTGGGCGCCATCGACGTCGAGCGCGGCGCCAAGGTATCGGGCTCGCGCTTCTACTACCTGACCGGCGTCGGCGCGCTCCTGGAGCTCGCCCTGGTCAACGCGGCGATCGCGCAGGCCACCGAGGCCGGCTTCATCCCGATGCTGACGCCCGCGCTGGTCCGTCCGCGCGCCATGGAGGGCACCGGCTTCCTCGGCCAGGCCGCGGAGAACGTCTACCACCTGGAGAAGGACGACTTCTACCTGGTCGGTACCTCCGAGGTCCCGCTCGCGGCGTACCACATGGACGAGATCATCGACGCCGACAAGCTTCCGCTGCGGTACGCCGGCTTCTCGCCGTGCTTCCGCCGCGAGGCCGGTACGTACGGCAAGGACACCCGCGGCATCTTCCGCGTCCACCAGTTCGACAAGGTCGAGATGTTCTCGTACGTCGCACCGGAGGAGGCCGAGGCCGAGCACAAGCGGCTCCTCGACTGGGAGAAGCAGTGGCTGACCAGCCTTGAGCTGCCGTTCCAGGTCATCGACGTCGCGACCGGCGACTTGGGCTCCTCCGCCTCCCGCAAGTTCGACTGCGAGGCCTGGATCCCCACCCAGGGCAAGTACCGCGAGCTGACCTCCGCCTCGAACTGCGACGGTTTCCAGGCCCGCCGCCTGTCGATCCGCTACCGCGAGGGCAAGAAGACCGCGCCGCTGTCGACGCTGAACGGCACGCTGTGCGCAGTCCCGCGCACCATCGTCGCGATCCTGGAGAACCACCAGCAGGCAGACGGTACGGTCCGGGTTCCCCCGGTGCTCCGTCCGTACCTGGGCGGCCGTGAGGTCCTGGAGCCGATCACCAAGTGAGTCCGGCCCCTTTCCCGTACAAGCTCGTCGCGACGGACCTCGACGGCACGTTGCTGCGTGACGACGGCACCGTCTCGGAGCGCACGCGTGAAGCGCTCGCCGCGGCCACCGCGGCGGGCGCGGCACACATCGTCGTCACCGGCCGTGCCGTGCCCTGGACCCGGCACGTGCTGGACGATCTCGGCTACAAGGGGATCGCGGTCTGCGGCCAGGGCGCGCAGGTCTACGACGCCGGTGCGCACCGGCTGCTGACATCGGTGACGCTGGACCGGCAGCTGGCCGGCCTGGCGCTGGCGAAGCTTGAGGCCGAGGTGGGTCCGCTGGCACTGGCCGCCAGCCGGGACGGGGTGGACGGCGAAGTGCTGTTCGGCCCCGGATACCAGGTGCAGGAGGGCCTTCCGGCGCTCTACCTGGAGGACACCTCGGCCCTCTGGACCGCCCCGCTGAACAAGCTCTACATCCAGCATCCCGGGATGGGCGAGGACGAGCTAGTGAAGGTGGCCCGGTCGGTCGTCGGCAGCCTCGTCGACATCGTGATGGCAGGTCCGGGCATCGTGGAGATCCTGCCGCTGGGGCTGAGCAAGGCCACCGGTCTGTCGCTCGCCGCCCGGCGGCTGGGCGTGAAGGCGGCGCAGACGATCGCCTTCGGCGACATGCCCAACGACATCCCCATGTTCGGCTGGTCCGCGCACGGTGTGGCGATGGCCAACGCCCATGCGGAGCTGAAGGCCGTGGCCGACGAGGTGACGACCTCCAACCAGGAGGACGGCATCGCCGTGGTGCTGGAACGCCTGCTGGGCGCCGCGTAGCACCACGTACGCAGGTGTAGCACCACGTACGCCAGGTACAGGACGTACGAGAGGTCCGGGGCAGCCCGCGCCGAACGGCGCGCTCGAAGTGGCTGCCCCGGACCTTTTGTTGCTCCCCGCACCGCTCACTCTGCCCCTGCCGCACGTCCCGTACCAGCGAATTTTCGCCGTACGAGACGGCCACCGCCGAGGGGTGTCGGGGTCATGTTTCACGTGAAACATCCGGGCGAGTGCGGCGCCCGTGCTGATCCCGGGTCAGAGTCACCCGTGCTGATCCCGGGTCAGAGTCAGCGGCCAGGCGAGCAGGCCGACGGCGAGCGCGATGGCGTGACCGAGGTCGGTGAAGGTGCCACCCGTGACGAGCGGGACCCCGAAGAAGGTCACGGCTCCGGCGAGGTAGAGCCATCTCCACAGACCCGGTAGCCGGTAGGTCAGCACGCCGACCGAGGCCGCAAGCCCGTAACTGACGCCGATGTCGACGACGTGGGTCATGCTCTGTGGCGCGCGGTGGTCCTGGATGGCCGTCAGGAGGATCTTCTGGCTGATCAGCGTGGCCGTGATGTGGGCGGTCGCCACGATCAGGATCCAGCGTGGGGTGCCGAGCCAGCGCTCGACAGGGGCGTGGAAGAACTCGAAGAGCACCGCGTAGAGAGCGAGCGAGGCCGGGTTCTCGATCCAGAACGCACTGCTGAGCAGGGCCCGGACAGGATGTTCGACCAGCTCGTGGATGTTGCTGCTGTTGCGGTGGAGCAGAACGTGCTCGACCCGGTCGGGGGCGATCACGACGACGAGGCTGGTGAGGGCGATGATCAGTAGCCAGATGTGCGTGCCGGGCGAGGAACGTATCCAGGACCGCAGGGGCCTGGACGGCTCGGTGGGCTCGATCATGCACCGATGATGGCGCGCGAAGCTGTGCCCCGCCTGGCCGGTGGGCCGGGCGGGGCACGGAGTTCGCGGCCGTGGCGGCGGGCGTCTACTCCTCGCCGGCGAGGGTCAGGCGGCGCAGCTTCTGGCCCGCGTAGACGGTGGCGCCGACGGTGACCACCAGGAGCAGGATCACGGCCGTGGGCATGCCCACCGCAGCGTCGACGTACCCGGGCGCGGCCACCTTCTCGGCCAGGGTCAGGGCCCACTGCTGGACGCTGAGGGTCTTGGCCCCGGAGACCAGGCTGCCGAAGAGGGACTCCCAGATCAGGGCGTAGACGAGACCGAAGACGACCGCGTGCCGGCTGACGGTGCCCAGCAGCAGGAACAGCGCGCTGTAGGCGATCGAGGCGACGAGGGCGGCGACGGTGTAGGCGACGGCGATCTGCTGGCCGTTGCCGTTGAGGATGAACCCGGCGATCAGAGTGGGGATCGCGGAGAAGGCCATCGTGACGGCGATCGCGACGATCAGCTTGGTCATGATGATCGTCGGGCGCTTCACCGGCTTGGACAGCAGGTAGACGATCGAGCCGTCGTCGATCTCGGGGCCGATGGCTCCGGTGCCGGCGATGACACCGATCAGTGGAACCATCGTCGCGAGGGCGAAGCCGCCGAGCAGGTCGGCGGCGACCTTGTCGTCCAGCCCGGTGAAGGTGCGGACGGCGATCGAGATGACGATCAGCAGGGCGGGCAGCGTGAAGAGGATCAGCGCGCGGCGGCGGCCGAGCAGGGCCCGGTAGGTGAGCCGGGCGACGGTGGGGTTGTACATGGGTGCCAGCTCCTTCAGGCCGTGACGAGGTAGGAGAAGACCGACTCGAGGGACTCGTCGGAGGGCGAGACGGTCTGGAGCCGGATGCCGTGCGCCCGGGCGACCCGCGGGAGCAGCTCGGTGAAGCGTCCGAAGTCGACGGCCTGGATGCGCAGGGCGCCCTCCTTGAGGTCGACCTCGATGCCGGCCGTGGACGGGTCGGCGATCAGCGCCGCGGCGAGGGCCCGGTCGTCGGAGGAGCGGACCAGGTAGCGGTGTGGGCGGTCCGTCATCAGGCGGCGGATCCTGCGGAAGTCACCCGAGGCGGCGTGCCGGCCGGCGACGACCACCTCGATGTGGGAGGCGAGCTGCTCGACCTCCTCCAGGATGTGGGAGGAGAACAGGACGGTGCGGCCTTCGTCGCCCATCCGCCGCAGCAGTTCCATGAGCTGCATGCGCTGGCGCGGGTCCATGCCGTTGAACGGCTCGTCGAGGAGCAGCACGGAGGGGTCGTGGACGAGGGCCGAAGCCATCTTCACGCGCTGGCGCATGCCCTTGGAGTACGTGGAGATCTTGCGGTCCTGGGCGTACTCCATCTCGACGGTGGCGAGCGCGCGCCGGGCGTCCGCGTCGTCGAGTCCGTGGAGTTCGGCGTTGGCGACGACGAACTCCCGGCCGGTGAGGAAGTCGTACATGGCCTCACGCTCCGGTACGACGCCGATCTGCCGGTAGACCTGCTCGTTGCGCCAGATCGGCACGCCGTCGAGGGTGACGGTGCCCGTGGAGGGGGCGAGGAAGCCGCCCATCATGTTGATGAGGGTGGACTTCCCGGCGCCGTTGGGGCCGAGGAGTCCGGTCACACCGGGGCCGATGCGCATGGTCACGTCGTTGACGGCGACGACGTTCCCGAACCAGCGTGAGGTGTGGTCGATGTCGATGATGGTCACAGCCCGGCCTTCCGGTAGCGGGCCATCAGCGCGGCGTAGGAGCCGGCGATGAGGCCGAGGACGACGAGCAGGTAGACGACACCGACAGCGGCCGTGGGGCCCTCGCCCCCGGGGAAGGCGGAGGTGGCGTCGAGGAACGCGGACTGCACGCCGTCGATCAGGGTGATCGGGGAGAACAGGCCCATCCACTCGATGGCACCGGTGGACCCGGTGCTGTAGGCGATGCCCTGGACCGCGGTGACCGCGCCGTACGGGATCAGGAGCAGGGCGATGATCGCGGCCACGCCGAAGCCGCGGCGAGGGGTGAGCGCGGCCATGACGAGGCCGAGGCCCGCGAAGAGCAGGGACAGCAGCAGTACGGACACCAGTCCCTGCCCGAATCCCTTGGTCTGGTCGCCGAAGTCGAACTTCGCCAGGAGCGAGCCGATCCACATGATCAGCAGCGGTGTGGCGGTGAGGACGAACAGGGCCGAGGCCATGGCCGCGTACTTGGCCACGACGTAGTCGACCCGCTCGATGGGGCGCGAGAAGTAGAGCGGCACGGTCTTGAAGCGCAGGTCCCGGGAGACCGACTGGGGCGCCTGGGAGGCGAGGTAGAGCCCGATGATCACCTGGGTGGTCAGGGCGTACGTCGTGTACTTGATCGGCAGATCGGTGGATCCGGGAATGGCGATGGCCACCGCGACGATGATCAGCGCCGGGACGCACATCACCGCGAAGAGGATCATCGGCAGGACCTTGGACTTGGCCGAGCGTCCGAGCCCGTACGCGCCGCGCAGGGACTGCGAGAACAGCGAGGTGCGGGCGTAGGAGCGGCCGAGCCGGGGGCCCGTGTAGGACCGGTAGCCGATGTTGTGGATCTGGGTCGAGGTGTCAGGCGCCATCGGAACCGGCTCCCTTCTGCTGGACGGACTGGTCGTGGTCGCGGAAGACCTCCGCGATGTGGTGGCGGCGCTGCTCCATGCGGACCAGGCCGATACCGAGGTCGGCGACGGTGTCGCGGACCGTGTCGTACGTGTCCTCGCCGGTGGCCTCGATCAGGAGGATGTGGCCGGCGCCGGGCAGGCCCTGCTCCTCGCCGGGATGGAGGGTCACACCCGCCTCGGTGAGCGCCTTGCGCAGCGCGGCGGTGCCGTCCGGGTGCGCGTCGGAGTCGGTGACCTCCACCGCGAGGGTGGTGGTGGTCTGGGTGAAGTCGCTGGTGGAGCTGGAACGCAGCAGTTTGCCGCCGTCGACGACGACCACGTGGTCGCAGGTCCGCTCCAGCTCGCCGAGGAGGTGGGAGGTGACCAGGACGGAGATGCCGAAGTCGGTGTGGACGCGGCGGATCAAGGCGAGCATCTCGTCACGGCCGACCGGGTCGAGGCCGTTGGTCGGCTCGTCGAGAAGCACCAGCTGGGGGTCGTGGACGAGCGCCTGCGCCAGCTTGACGCGCTGCTTCATGCCGGTGGAGTAGCCACCGATGGGGCGGTAGCGCTCCTCGTACAGGCCTACGTGGCGCAGGGTGTCGGCGGTCCGCTCGCGGGCGGCGGTCGGCGGCAGGCCGGACATGCGCGCCATGTGGACGACGAACTCTGTGGCGGATACGTCGGGTGGCAGGCAGTCGTGTTCGGGCATGTAGCCGACGCGTTCACGGATGGCGCTGCCATGCGTGGCGACGTCGAGCCCGAGCACGGCGGCGCGGCCCTCGGTGGCGGGGGACAGTCCGAGCAGAATCTTGATCAGCGTGGACTTACCGGCTCCGTTGGCGCCCACGAGCCCGGTTACGCCGGGCCCGATGTCCAGGGAGAGCCGGTCGAGGGCGGTCACTCGGGGATACCGCTTGCTCAGGCTTTCGGTCGCGATGACAGTCACGCGGTCGACGTTAATGGCGAAGACGCCGCGGATCGTCAGACCTGGAGCGGCATCGTGTCTCCGCCTTGAGGACTACAGACCCTGACGCAAGGCTGATGCGGAGGGGACACCATGTTTGTCCACAGGTCCGTGCAGGGGCCTTGACGTGATCTCCGGTCATTGTCACATTCATCAGTGTCAACTTACGGGCGCGTACGGCTACAAGGGACGGCTGGCATGGCTGGGGACACCAAGCAACGCACCGCGCACGACCCCGCGCGGCTCGCCGCCGAGCTGAGCGGCTTCCGGGAGGTGCAGCGCCTCGCGTACGAGTGCGCGGAGACCGTGGCCGCTCAGCTGCGGCCGGGAGTGACCGAGCGCGAGGCGGCGCGCATGCAGCGCGACTGGCTGCGCGAGCGGGGGGTGCGGGACTGGTTCCACCTGCCCTTCGCCTGGTTCGGGGACCGCACCGCGTTCGCGAACTTCAGGATTCCCCTCCAGTTCTTCCCGACCGGCCGGAGGCTGGAGCCGGGGATGCCCTTCATCCTCGACATGGCGCCGGTCCACCGGGGGTACGCGGCCGACATCGGGTACTCCGGCAGCCTCGGCCTCAATCCGGTGCAGGACCGGCTGATGTCGGACCTGCGGCCGCACCGCGACCTGATCCTGGAGCAGGTGCGCGAGCGCCGCTCCCTGCGCGAGATCTACGAGAACGTCGAGCGGCTGATGACCCGCCAGGGGTACGCCAACAGGCACCGGGCCTACCCCTTCGGCGTGATCGCGCACAAGGTGGACCGGGTCAAGGAGCGGCGCTGGTCCCCGACCGCGTTCGGATTCGGCACGCAGTCCCTCAAGGGCCTGGCGTCCGACGCCCTGCACGGGCACCGTGAGGGCTGGTCCCCGCTGTGGAGCCCCTACCACTTCTCCGACCACCCGCCGCAGCCCGGCCTGTGGGCGGTGGAACCGCACCTGGGCTTCCGCGGCACGGGCGCCAAGTTCGAGGAGATCCTGGTGGTCACCGACTCCCGGGACCCGGACGAGAGCGCGTTCTGGCTGGACGACGACCTGCCGCACGTGCGGCGCTGGGCTGAGGAGAAGGCGGTATGAGCGCGATGAGCGGTACGGCACTGGCGGGCGCGCGTGAGCGCTGGGTGAGCACCGGCGGGATCGAGCTGTGCGTCGTCGAGCTCGGTGAGACGGACCGGCCGACCGTGGTGCTGGTGCACGGCTACCCGGACAGCAAGGAAGTCTGGTCGGAGGTCGCCGAGCGGCTCGCGTCCCGCTTCCACGTGGTGCTGTACGACGTACGGGGCCACGGGCGGTCCACGGCTCCGGCGCCACTGCGCGGCGGCTTCACCTTGGAGAAGCTGACGGACGACTTCCTGGCCGTGGCCGACGCGGTCTGCCCGGACCGGCCGGTTCACCTGGTCGGCCACGACTGGGGTTCCGTACAGGGCTGGGAGTTCGCGACGGTCGCCCGTACCGAGGGCCGGATCGCGTCCTTCACCTCCGTGTCGGGACCCTCGCTCGACCACTTCGGACACTGGATCAAGAAGCGGATGGCACGGCCGACCCCGCGCCGCGCCGCCCAGCTGCTCGGTCAGGGTGCGAAGTCCTGGTACGTCTACATGCTGCACACGCCCGTACTGCCGGAACTCGCTTGGCGCGGGCCGCTCGGCAGGCAGTGGCCGACGATCCTCCAGCGCCTGGAGAAGGTCCCCGCCGACCCCTCCTACCCGACCGCCTCGCTGCCCTCCGACGCGGCGCACGGCGCCTGGCTCTACCGCGACAACGTACGGGCCCGGCTGGGCAGGCCGCGCGCCGACGCGTACGCGCACGTACCGGTCCAGCTGATCACACCGACCGGGGACGCCTTCCTGTCCGAGCGGCTCTACGACGAGCTGGAGCTGTGGGCTCCGGACCTGGTACGGCGGACCCTGGACGCGAAGCACTGGGTGCCCCGGACCCGGCCCGACCAGCTGGCCGCCTGGATAGGCGAGTTCGTCACCTCCCGTGAGGAACCCGCCACGCGGGCGCCCGAGCGGAAGGCTCCGGGCAAGTACGCCGACCGGTTCGGCGGCCGGCTCGTCCTGGTCACCGGCGCCGCCAGCGGTATCGGCCGGGCCACGGCCTTCGCGTTCGCCGAGGCCGGCGCCCGGGTGGTGGCCGTGGACCGGGATGCGGAGGGCGCGGCGCGCACCGCCGAGTTGGCCCGGCTCGTCGGGGCGGCCGACGCCTGGAGCGAGTGCGTCGACGTCAGCGACGAGCAGGCGATGGAGAAGCTCGCGGTGAAGGTCGCCGCCGAGTACGGGATCGTGGACGTGCTGGTCAACAACGCCGGCATCGGGCTCTCGGGGCCCTTCCTGGAGACCACCACCGAGGACTGGCAGAAGGTCCTCGACGTCAACCTGTGGGGTGTCATCCACGGTTGCCGGATCTTCGGCAAGCAGATGGCGGAGCGCGGTCAGGGCGGCCACATCGTCAACACGGCCTCGGCCGCCGCGTACCTGCCCTCCAAGACCCTGCCCGCGTACAGCACCTCGAAGGCGGCGGTGCTGATGCTGAGCCAGTGCCTGCGCGCGGAGCTGGCGGCGAAGTCGATCGGCGTGTCGGCGATCTGCCCGGGCATCGTCAACACCAACATCACTGCCACGTCCCGGTTCGCCGGGGTGGACGCGACCGAGGAGAAGCGCCGCCAGGATCGCTCCTCACGGCTGTACGGGCTGCGCAACTTCCCGCCGGAGAAGGTGGCGGACGCCATCCTGCTGGC
Source organism: Streptomyces sp. NPDC003042 (assembly GCF_053591315.1). NCBI lineage: Bacteria > Bacillati > Actinomycetota > Actinomycetes > Kitasatosporales > Streptomycetaceae > Streptomyces > Streptomyces sp. NPDC003042. The sequence continues at coordinate 191,604 of NZ_JBSFTP010000001.1, read as the reverse complement.
CGTGGTGAAGAACCAGGCCGTGGTGCCCGTGACTCCGGAGTCGAAGGGCGCCCTGTGGATGTCCCGCTTCGCTCCGCGCACCCTGCGGGCGTTCGCGAAGCTGGAGCCGAGGCTGTGAGCCCGGCCGGCGCGGCGGGCGCGTACCCGATCACCCCGCGCCGGGTGGCCTTCGACTGGCAGACCACCCCGCTGCACTGGATACCCGGCGAGGCCACCGCCACCCACGTCATCAACGTGCTGCACCTGCTGCTGCCCGCCGGCGAACGATGGTTCGTCAAGGTCTTCAAAGAGGGCCTGCCGCTGGTCACCGACGCGCGGCTGCGCCAGGACGTCAAGGGGTTCATGGGGCAGGAGGCCACGCACAGCGTGCAGCACTCCTACGTCCTGGACCACCTCGCCGAACAGCGGCTGCCGACCGAGGCGTACACGAAGTACGTGGACTTCCTCTTCGAGAAGCTGCTGGGGGAGACCCCGCCCTTCGGGGCGCCCGTCAGCGCCCAGGAGTGGCTGCGCTTCCGGCTCTCGCTGGTCGCCGCGATCGAGCAGTTCACGGCGGTCCTGGGCGACTGGGTGCTCCGCGCCGAGGGGCTCGACCGGGCCGGCGCGGACGAGATCATGCTGGATCTGCTGCGCTGGCACGGGGCCGAAGAGGTGGAGCACCGCTCCGTCGCCTTCGACATGTACCAGCACTGCGGGGGCTCCGGGCCCCTGCGGTACGCGCGACGCGTCGAGGGGATGCTCGTGGTGGCCCCGGTGCTGGCTTGGCTGTGGCTGTGGGGGGCCTCGTACCTCATGCGCAACGACCCGGAACTGGCCGGGCGGCTGCGCTATTCGCTGCGCGGGCACAACCGGGCGGTGGCCAAGGGACTGCTGCCGACGTGGAGAGAGCTCGGCACGGCCATACCCCGCTACTTCCGCCGGTCGTACCATCCCTCGCAGGAGGGCTCGCTGCGCAAGGCGGTCGAGTACCTGGCGGCGTCTCCTGCCGCCCGGGTGGCCGCGGGCGCGGTCGGCCGAGCCGCCATGTCGTAGGGAGCCGGGATTGTCCGATCAGGCGGTAGCCGAATACCGGATCGAGGATCTGGCGCATCACAGCGGAGCGACGGTACGCACGATCCGGGCGTACCAGGACCGCGGTCTGCTGCCGAAGCCGGAGCGCCGGGGGCGGTCCAATGTCTACCGGGACACGCACCTGGCGCGGCTGCGCCAGATCGCGGACCTCCTGGACCGCGGCTACACCCTGGCCTCCATCAAGGAGTTGCTGGAGGCGTGGGACGCGGGGCGCGGGCTGGGCGGCGTACTGGGCCTGGTCGCCGAGGTGCACGGGCCGTGGACCGACGAGGAGGCGGCCCGGATCAACCGGGCCGAACTGAACGAGCGGTTCGGCGGCAGGCCCGACGACGACGCGGTGGACGAGGCCTGCGAGCTGGGGGTGCTGGAGCGGATTCCGGGTCGCCCGGACGAGTTCCTGGTGCCCTCCCCGCAGGAGCTGGCCGTGGCGGCCGAGCTGTACGCGGCCGGGGTGCCCCTGTCAGCGATCACCGGGCATCTGCGCGAGCTGCGCGGGCAGGTGGAGCACATCGCCTCGCGCTTCCTGGAGTTCACCACCGAGCACGTCTTCGCCCGCTACCTCGGGCACGTGCCGCCGACCGACGCGGACGCGGCCGAGGCGGCGACGATGGTCCGGCGACTGCGGCCGCTCGCCCAGCAGACGGTGGACGCGGAGCTGGCGCGGGCCATGCGGCTGTTCGCGACCCGGCATCTGCAGGAGCACCTGGGAGGCCCCGGCGCGGCGCGGTTGTCGGGACCCTCGCCGGTGGCCCTGCCGGCCGAGACGGTGCGGGCGGTGCGGGAGCTGGTGGGTCCTGACCATGTGGCGGAGTTCGTCCGGGCCGCGACGGAGCGGGAGCTCCAGGCCCGGACGATGAACGATCTGGCCCGCCGCGGCGGCCGGTAGTGCTCGATCAGTAGTCCACAGGGCGAATCGCACACTTGTCGCCGAAACCCACCGAAACGGCTGTGGACAAGTCCGGCTCGCCTGTGGGCAACCCGGTGGAAGCCTCAGACGATGGCCTCGTACTCGGGACCGGTACGCGGCATATCGGCCATCGCGATCTCGGTCCCGACCGCCGGCCCGTCCTGCGGCCTCTGCGCCACCCGGGCGCGGCGCTCGCGGCCGTAGAGGAGGGTGGCGAGGACGAGGCCGAGGACGCCCCCGAGCAGCTGCGCCGCGACGAAACCGGGCAGCGACTGGGGGGCGATGCCGGTGAAGGAGTCACTGAAGGCACGCCCGACCGTACCCGCCGGGTTGGCGAAGGAGCCGGACGAGGTGAACCAGATCGCGGCGGCGATGTACGCGGCGACCGCGGCCGGGATCAGCTTCGGACGGCCGATGCGGCCGAGCCCCTGGATGACCAGGACCAGCCCGGCGGTGGCGACCATCTCACCGACCAGCAGGTGACCCCCGTCGCGGACCTGGGTGGAGAAGGTCCCCGGGGTCCGGCCGAACATCGCCTCGGCGACGACGGCTCCGCCGATGGCCCCGGTGACCTGGGCGGCCATGTAGGCGAGGGCCTCACGGCCGCCTAGTCCCTCGCCGCCGGTACGGCGGGCCCACCAGGTGGTGAGGGTGACGACCGGGTTGAGGTGGGCACCGGACAGCGGCCCGAAAAGGGTGATGATCAGTGCGAGGCCGATGGCGGTGGCGAGCGAATTGGCGACGAGGGCGACACCGGTGTCGCGGCTGAGGGCCGAGGCCTGGATACCGGAGCCGATCACCACCACGAGCAGGCCCGCGGTGCCGATGAGTTCAGCAGCCGCACGCCGTAGCAGTGAAGCCTCATGTGTCATGGTTTCTCCCTCTGAGCAGCAGTCCAGCGGAAAATGTATTCCGTATCTTGGAAGAGCGATAGAGGTGTCCACCCCATGAGGGGAGCGAAAAATCCCTGCCGGAGACCCCCTCGACCCGGCACGCTGGGGACATGGACGACAAGCGCACCGTGAAGGTGTCCAAATACGTCTCGAAACACCTGCGACATCAGCCGGAACGGATCGGACTGGCGCTCGATCCCCAGGGCTGGGTGGAGATCGAGGACCTGCTCCGCGCGGCCGAGGCCCACGGATTTCCTTTCAGCCGGGCGGAGCTCGACCACGTGGTCGCCTCCAACGACAAGCAGCGCTTCGCCGTCGACGGCACCCGCATCCGGGCCAGCCAAGGCCACACGGTCGAGGTGGACCTGGCCCTGCCGGAGGCCGAACCGCCCGCGTACCTCTACCACGGCACCGTCGCCGCCGCCCTGGACGCGATCCGCGCCGAGGGCCTGCGCCCGATGGCGCGCCACCATGTGCACTTGTCGCCGGACCGGGAGACCGCGACCCGGGTGGGGGCGCGCAGGGGCCGCCCCGTCGTGCTCGCCGTGGACGCCGGGGCGATGCGGGCCGCCGGGCACGTGTTCCGGATCAGCGCCAACGGGGTGTGGCTGGTGGACGCCGTGCCGCCGCGATTCCTGCGCTTCCGGTAGGGGCGGCGGCCGGATAGGGCTCGGAATTCTCCGCGAGATTGTCGGATCATCCCCCTACTCTGTTGCTCACTCCGGGAGACGTGAGGGGGGTACCTCGCGATCGCCGAACAACCCATGCGAGCAAGCGAGGTCACCTCATGACGCCCACATCGCCTTCCCCTTCCCCTTCCCCTTCCCCTTCCCCTTCCGGTTCCGGTTCCGGTTCCGGTAGCGCGAACGAGGCCGAGGTACAGGACGAGACCGCGGTCAACAGCTTCCAGGTCGATCTGCGCGGCCTGGTCGACCTGCTCTCCCACCACCTCTACTCCAGCCCGCGCGTCTACGTCCGCGAGCTGCTGCAGAACGCCGTGGACGCCGTCACCGCCCGGCACGCCCACGAACCGGGCGCACAGGTCCACATCCGCCTGTCCGCGTCCGGCGGCCGGGTCACCATCGAGGACTCCGGCATCGGCCTGACCGCCGCCGAGGCCCACTCCCTCCTGGCCACCATCGGCCGCAGCTCCAAGCGCGGCGGGGACAGTGCCGTCGAGAAGATCCGTGGCCTCGAGACCACCCGCCAGGAGTTCCTCGGCCAGTTCGGCATCGGCCTGCTCGCCTGCTTCGTCGTCGCCCGGCAGATCCGTGTCGTCACCCGGTCCGCCCGAGACCCCCAGGCCGCCCCCGTCGAATGGCTGGCCACGGACGACGGCTCGTACACCGTCCGCGAACTCCCCCACGAGGCCCGCCCGGAACCCGGCACCACCGTCCACCTCGAAGCCCGTCCCGGCGCCGAGGAGTGGACCGAGCCCGCCAAGGTCGAGCGGCTCGCCCGCGACTACGGCTCACTGCTCCCGTACGAGATCACCTTCGACGACGGCCAGGGCGACGCGCCGCGCCCGGTCACCGACCGGCCCGCCGTGTGGGACCGCTCCTTCCCCACCCCGGCCGCCCGCCGCGTCGCGCTCGCCGGGCACTGTACGCAGCTCTTCGGTTTCGCCCCGCTCGACAGCATCGACCTCGATCTTCCGGTCGCCGGCGTGCGCGGCGTCGCGTACGTCCTGCCGGAGCCGACCAGCCCCGCCCACCGGGCCGGACACCGCGTCCACCTCAAGGGCATGCTGCTCACGGACCAGGCCGACAACCTGCTGCCCGACTGGGCGTTCTTCGTCCGCGCCGTGCTGGACACCGACACACTGCGGCCCACGGCCTCCCGAGAGAACCTGTACGACGACGAGACGCTGGCCGCCGTACGGGAAGCACTCGGTACCCGCATCAGGTCCTGGCTGGCCGAGCTCGCCGCCAGTGACCCCGAGCGCCTGGCCGCCTTCCTGAGCGTCCATCACCTGGGTGTGAAATCCCTGGCCCGCCATGACGCCGAACTGCTCGGGCTGATGCTTCCGTGGCTGCCGTTCGAAACCAGTGACGGATCGATGAGCCTGGAGGAGTTCGCCGCCGCCCACAGCGACATCCATTTCACCCGCACCGTCGAGGAGTTCCGCCAGATCGCCCCGATCGCGGCGGCCCACGGCCTCGGCGTGATCAACGCGGGCTACACCTACGACGCGGACCTGCTGGCCCTGCTGCCCTCCGTGCGCCCGGAGCTCAAGGTCACCGAGCTCGACGCCGGCGCCGTCACCGAGCGGCTGGACCCCGTCCCCACCCATGCCGAACTCGCCCTCGCCGCCTTCCTGTCCACCGCCCGTACGCGCCTGGAGCCCCAGGCCTGCGACGTGGTGCTGCGCGCCTTCCAGCCCGTGTCCGTCCCCGCGCTCTACCTCGACGACCGCCAGGCCCGGCAGGAACGCGACCGGACCGCCGCACTCGACAACGCCGACTCGCTGTGGAGCGGCATCCTCGGCGCACTGCGCGGATCCGGACCGCGTGCCCGCCTGGTCCTCAACCACAACAACCCGCTGATCCGGCGGATCGCGAGCCTCCCGGACGAGACGCTGACCGGCACCGCCGTCGAGTCGCTGTACGGGCAGGCCCTGCTGATGTCCCAGCGGCCCCTACGACCGGCCGATTCCGCCCTGCTCAACCGGGCCTTCCTCGGGCTTCTGGAATGGGCGACCCACTCCGCCCCGACCCGGAAGGACGACAAGTGAGCACCATGACGAGCGAAGAGATCCAGCGGGCGCTGCACGAGAACCGCGGCCTGCCCCACGGCGCCGCGCGCAACGCGCGGGCCGAGGCGCTGACCGCCGCCGCCGAGGTGTGCGGCGACCCGGACGTGTTCCGGCGCGCGCTGGTCGCCCAGATCGACGCCTACGAGTACAGCGCCGAGCGCAGCCGCATGGTGGTCCCGTTCGCCCGCCTGCTCCAGGAGTACGACCGCGACCCGGGCGCCTTCGGCGCGGGCGACACGCACTCCCTGTTCTGGCGGTTCAAGTGGGTGTCCGGCCAGATCATCAACTCCCCCGAGGTCCCCGTCGCGGCCGTCACCGGCTACCTCGACGACATGGAGAAGCGCTATCGCGTCGCCGGATACAGCGAGCGCGCCGTGCGCCAGTCCGAGTTCTTCCTCGCGGACGCCATCGGTGACGACGAGCGGGCCGAGCGGGCCATGGCCGACTGGCGTGAGGCCGACCGCGACCGGATGAGCGACTGCCATGCCTGCGAGACGAACACCCAGGGCACCTTCTGGGCGACCAGGGGCGAGGACGCCAAGGCGATCGACGTCTGGGAGCCCGTACTGAAGGGCGGTCAGAGCTGCATGGAGGAGCCGCACCGGGTGCTCGCCCGTTCGCTGCGCCCCCTGCTCCGCCTCGGCCGCGCCGACGAGGCCCGCGCACACCATGTGCGGGGATACCGCATGGCACGCGGCAAGGAGAGCCTGCTGCGCTCGATCGGTGAGCACATCGAGTTCTGCGCCCTCACCGGCAATGAGGCGCGCGGCGTGGAGATCCTCGCCGAGCACAGCGCGCACCTCAAGCCGCTGGCGGACGTCAAGACACAGATGGACTTCTACGGCGGGGTCCTCGTCCTGTTGCGGCGACTGGCCGAACTGGGCCACGGCGTGGACCCTTCGGTGCACTACGAGGGCTCCGCGCGCACCGTCGACGAGCTGCACGGGATCCTGCGTGCGGAGGCCGTGGACATCGCCGCGCGCTTCGACGTACGCAACGGCACCACCCGCGTCTCGGACCGGTTCCTGGCCCGGATCGGCCAGGCGCCGCTGGTCGGCGTACTGCCGCTGGGCGTACGCACTGCCGCGCTGCCGAAGGCGGCCGCGACCCCGGCGCCGGCACCGGTGGCCGTCCCCGCCGCCGGGTTCACCGAGCTCGTGGACCGGGCGCGGCGCTCGCGCGACCTGGGGCACCCGGCAGCGGACGCGCTGTGGGCCGAGGTGGCCCTACGGGCCGACGCGCTGCCGGCGTCGGAGGTGGACCCGCTGGTTTCCGCGGACGTCGCCGACCACCGGGCGCTGACCGCCGCGAGGGCCGGCGCCCAGGAGGCGGCGCACCTGCTGACGGCGGTCCGTGACGGCTACCGGGCACTCGGGCAGGTCGAGCGCGCTGCCCTGGCGGAGCTGCGGCTCGCGAGCGCGGCCGCGCAGGCCGGGGCCGAACCGGGGGAGACCCGGGCGCTGCTGGCGGCGGCCGTCGAGGCCGCCGAGGCGCTGGCCGCGGACGAACCGCTGCGGACCCGCCGGATCGCGCTGGCGGAACTGTCGGCGATCCGCCTGGAGCCGTACCTGCGATCCGTCGAGGCGGAACGCGAGCACGGGAACGACCACCAGGAGCACGGCCACGACCACGGCCACGACCACGGCCACGAGGCACTGGCGACCGGGCTCACCGCCTTCGCCGCCACGTACGGGGAGACGCAGCCGGACCTGGTGGCGGAGGCCGAGGAGATGCTGGGCCGGATCGCCCTCTCGCAGGGCGACACCGAGCAGGCTCTGCCGCTGCTCACCGCATCTGCCACCCGGGCGGTCTCGGCGGGCCGGCCGTGGCAGGCCGTCGACCCGCTCGTGCTGCGGGCCGGTGTCCTGATGTCGCTGGGCCGCCCCGAGGAGGCCGAGGAGGCGGCGCGCTCCGGCCTGGAGCATTCCGGCGAGGCCACCGACGCCGAACAGCAGGGCGTCGTACGGCTCACCCTCGCCGACATCCTGCTGCGCCGGAGCGACGCGGCGAAGGAGGCCGCCGAGCACGCCCTGACGGCGGCGCACTGGTTCGACCAGGCCGCTCTGACCGCCGACGGCGGGGCACAGGCCCGGCTGGTGCTGGCCCGGGCCTACGCGCGCGACGGCCGGAACGCCGACGCGGCGGAGGTGCTGCAGTCGACCCTGCCCGACCTGCTGGAGCACGGCGAGGGCCAGGCGGTATCGGCGCGGGAGTTCCTGGGCGACCTGCTGCGGGAGTTGCGCGAGTCACGTCCGGCGGCGGAGCAGTACCTGCTGGCGGCGGAGCTGGTCAAGGACTGGCAGGACCCGCGTCCGCAGGCGGACTTCGCGCAGTCGGCCGCCGACTGCCTGTCCGACGCCGGACTCGTCGAGGAGGCCGTCGCCGCGTACGAGCGAGCCCTGGAGCTGCACCGGCAGACCGGGGAAGTCGTGATCGCCGAGGTCAGGATCCTGCGCTCGCTGGCGTGGCTGGGCCTGCGCGAAGAGATCACCCGCGCGGCGGTGGCGGCCGCCCGGATCCGGATGGACGAGGCGGCTGCCGTACTGGAGGCCGCCCTGGCCGCTGATCCGCAGGATCCGGAGCTGCGCTCCGAGCTGGCCCAGACCTGGCACCAGCTGGCGCAGGTGCTGGACCGCTGGGTCAGCTCCCGGCAACCCGACGAGGAGGGGGAGGAGGACTCCCCGTCCGACGGTGTCCCCGGTGCGCTGAGCGCGGCGGAGATCGAGGCTCTGCGGCTGGAGGAGATCCTGCTGTGGGACCGGGCCGCCGGCCTGTACGCCGAACTCGGGCCGGACCACCTCCAGGACCGCTTCCAGTGTCTGAACAACGCCGCCTGGACGGATCAGGAGCTGGGCCGCCCCGAGGCGGGGGCCGCCCGGATCTCGGCCCTGGTCGAGGAGGTCAAGGGGCTGCCCGAGGGGACCGTCCCGCAGTGGCTGGTGCCACAGGCGGAGCGGACCATCGTGAACCTGACGTCCTGAAGTCGCGTGCCCCGGTCCCGCCCCGGCCCTTTCGGACGACGGGGGCGGGGCCGCGCACCGCGGCGCCGCCTTCGTTGAGTCAGCCGTCCAGCTGGGCGAGCGCCTCGGTGGCGATCCGCTCGAAGACCGTCTCGTCGGCGGCGAAGTCGGAATCCGGGACCGGGGCGTGGATGACCAGTTCGGTGAAGCCCAACTCGCGATGCCGGCCCGCGAAGTCGACGAACGCGTCCACGGACTCCAGGAGGGTGCCGCGCTCCGGGGTGAAGCCGGTCAGCAGGACCTTCTCGATGGTCCCGGGCTCCCGCCCGACTTCCGCCAGGGCCATGTCGAGCTTGCCCAGCTGCCCGCGGACGGCCTCCAGGGACTGCTCGGGCGTGCCGTCCTCGAACAACTTCGGGTCACCGGTGGTCACCCAGGCCTGGCCGTGGCGAGCGGCGATCTTCAGGCCGCGCGGCCCGGTCGCGGCGACGGCGAACGGCAGGCGCGGGTCCTGGGCACAACCGGGGATGTTGCGGGCCTCCTCGGCGGAGTAGAAGGTGCCGTCGTGGGTGAGTGCGCCCTCGGTCAGCAGCCGGTCCAGAAGCGGTACGAATTCCCCGAAGCGGTCCGCCCGCTCACGCGGGGTCCACGGCTCCTGCCCCAGCGCCGTCGCGTCGAAGCCGATGCCGCCCGCGCCGATACCGAGGGTGACACGCCCGCCGGAGATGTCGTCCAGCGTGATGAGTTCCTTCGCCAACGTCACCGGGTGCCGGAAGTTCGGCGAAGTGACCAGGGTGCCGAGGCGAAGCCGGTCGGTGACAGCGGCCGCGGCGGTCAGGGTGGGCAGCGCGCCGAACCACGGGCCGTCGCGGAAGGTCCTCCAGGACAGGTGGTCGTAGGTGTACGCGGTGTCGAAACCGAGACGCTCGGCCCGCTGCCACTGGTCGCGGCCCCCTTCGTGCCACGGGCGGACCGGAAGGATCACAGTGCTCAGACGCAGACTCATGCGCTCGAGCCTACGGCGACGCGTGCGAACAACGGCACATCACTCATCGTGAGGCCCGCCTCCACGGGCTCCAGGGAATGTTTCACGTGAAACATCGGCGCCCGCCCGTGGTCCGGCGACCTGGGCCCATGGGCGAAGATGGAGCCGTGACCTCGGATCCCCAGTGCCCGGACGTGCCAGCCCCCGCTCCCCGGCTCATCGCCACCGATCTCGACGGCACCCTGCTGCGCGACGACAAATCCGTCTCGCTCCGCACGATCGCCGCGCTCGCCGCCGCCGAGGAGGCCGGGCTGGAGGTCTTCTTCGTCACCGGCCGCCCGGCCCGTTGGATGGGCGTGGTCAGCGATCACGTGCACGGCCACGGCCTGGCGATCTGCGCGAACGGCGCCGCCGTCGTCGACCTGCGGACCGACCCGGAATTCGTGCAGGTCCGGGCCCTGCCCCGGGCCACCGCCCTCACGGTCGTGGACACCCTGCGCGCTGTCGCCCCGGGCACGTCCTTCGCGGTCGAGCTGACCACGGGCATCAACTACGAACCGACGTACCCGCCGTTCTTCCAGGACCCGGGGGCCGCCGTCGCCATCGCCGAGAAGCTGCTGCGCGAGGAGCTCGACGACAGTTCGGCGCCCGTGCTGAAGCTGCTCGCGCACCACGCCGAACTGTCCCCGGACGAGTTCCTGGTCCTGGCCCGCTCGGCCGCCGGGGCATACGCCTCGATCACCCGCTCCAGCCCGACCTCCCTGCTGGAGATCAGCGGACTGGGCGTGTCCAAGGCCAGCACCCTGGCGCTGTGCTGCGCCGAGCGTGGCATCTCGCCCGCCGAGGTCGTCGCCTTCGGGGACATGCCGAACGACGTGGAGATGCTGCGCTGGGCGGGCACCTCGTACGCGATGGGCAACGCCCATCCGGATGTGATCGCGGCCGCGTCCGGCCGTACGGTCGCCAACAACGAGGACGGGGTCGCCGTCGTCATCGAGCGCATCCTCGCCGAACGCGCCGCGCGACAGCCGTAGCCGTAGCCGTAGCCGTAGCCGTAGCCGTGGCCACACGCTAGAGCGGGGCCTCCCACACCAGAGTGGTCCCGCCGCCGTCCTCTCCGATCCCGGGGCCGTACGAGCTCGCGCCGCCCAGCGACTCGGCCCGCCGGCGCAGATTGCGCAGGCCACTGCGCCGCCCGCCCTCCCGGATGCCCACCCCGTCGTCGGCGACCTCCAGCCGCACGCCGGGCCGCCCGTCCGCCAGGGTGACGGTGGCGTCGAGCACCACCTCGATCCGGGACGCCTCCGCGTGCCGGAACGCGTTCGACAGGGCCTCGCGCAGAGCGGCGATCAGGTTCTTGCCCACCAGTTCGCCGACGACCGCGTCGATGGGGCCGAGGAACCGGTGCGCCGGCTTGAAGCCCAGCGGCACCGCCGCCATGTTGATCTCCCGCAGCACCCGGGTGCGCAGTCCCGACGGGGCCTCCGCCGGACCCTGCTGGAGCGCGAAGATCGCGGTGCGGATCTCCTGGATCGTCACGTCCAGCTCGTCCACCGCCTTGCCGACCCCCTCGCGGACCTCGGGAACGACGGACCGGCGCTGCGCGCCCTCCAGCATCATCCCGGTGGCGAACAGCCGCTGGATGACCAGGTCGTGCAGGTCACGGGCGATCCGGTCGCGGTCTTCGAACACCGCGAGCCGCTCCCGGTCGCGCTGCGCCTCGGCCATCATGAGCGCGAGGGCGGCCTGGGAGGCGAACTGCGTGGCCAAGGTCCGCTCCGACTCGCTGAACGGCCGTCCGCCGCGGGCCCTGGGAGTGACCAACGCGCCCAGCACCCGCCCACCGCTGTGCAGCGGCAGCATCATGCAGGGCCCGTACTGGCTGGTCAGCCTGCTGACCATGCGAGGGTCACCGGCGGCGTCCTCCACGAACACCGGCTCGCCCTGGAGCAGCTTGCGCACCACCGGGCTCTCGGCCGGGATCACCACACCGAGCGAGGTCGCCGGATTCTCGGCGGAGACGGCGACGATCTCCATCCCGCCTTCCTCGGTCGGCAGCATGACGATGCCGGCGGCGGAGGCGGCCAGGCGGCGGGCCTGCTCTGCCACCACCGCGAGGGCGTCGTCCGCGTCCCCTCCCGACAGCAGGGCGGTGGTGACGGCCACCGAACCGTCGATCCAGCGCTCGCGCTGGGTGGCGGCCTCGTACAGCCGGGCGTTGCCGATGGCGATCCCCGCCTCGGTGGCCAGCACCCGGACCATGTGGAGGTCGTAGTCGTTGAACTCGCCGCCGCCGTTCTTCTCGGCGAGGTACAGATTGCCGAAGATCTCTCCCTGCACCCGGATCGGCACACCGAGGAAGGTCTTCATGGGCGGGTGGTGCGCGGGGAAACCGGCCGATCGCGCATCCTTCGTCAGGTCGGCGAGCCGCACCGTGCCGGAGTGGGAGATCAGCGCGCCGAGCAGGCCCCGCTGCCCGTCCGGACGGTGCCCGATCTCTTTCGCCAGCTCGGCACTGAGGCCGAAGGTGACGAAGTCGCAGAGCCCGCGGCCCTCCGTGTCGACGACACCGATCGCCGCGTAGCGGGCGTCCGCGAGTTCGGCGGCCGTCTCGCAGATGCGGTCGAGTGTGGAGTGCAGTTCAAGGCCGGTACCGACCGAGCGCATGGCCTCCAGGAGTTGCGGCACCCGAGCGGTCAGCTCGGTGGACAGCCCCTGCAGACTCCGGGCGGCCTGGGTGGCGGCCTCCCTCGGGTCCGGTGTCTCCCGCGTTGGTTCCGGTGATTCCTCAGACTCCTGCACTGACATGCCCTTGAGCCTAGTTAGTGCCCTTTAGGAGGGAAAGTCGGTCTGCCGGAAGCCGGCCAAGGTGCTGTCCGCCTCCTGTTCCCGGTCCAGAAGGTTCCGCAGGGGTCCCTCGGCCGCCGCCAGCTCCTCGTACGTACCGCGCTGTACGACTGCTCCCCCGTCCAGTACGAGCACCTCGTCCACGGCCTGCAGCCCGGCGAGCCGGTGCGTGATCAGTACGGTGGTCCGGCCCTCGGTCGCGGCCAGGAGATCCGCGGTGAGCGCGTCCGCGGTCGCCAGGTCCAGATGCTCGGCCGGCTCGTCCAGGACGAGAACGGGGAAGTCCGCGAGCAGCGCCCGGGCCAGCGCCAGCCGCTGCCGCTGACCGCCGGAGATCCGCTCCCCGTGCTCACCGACCAGGGTGTCCAGGCCGTCGGGGAGGCCTTCGGCCCACTCCAGCAGCCGGGCCGCGGCGAGCGCCTCGCGCAACTGCGCCTCGTTCGCCCCGGTGCGGGCCAGCCGCAGGTTCTCGCGCAGAGAGCTGTCGAAGATGTGCGCGTCCTGGGCGCACAGGCCCACGACACGGCGTACGTCGTCGCTGTCCAGGCCGCGCACGTCGGTCCCGCCCAGGGTGTACGTGCCTTCCCGCCGGTCCAGGAACCGCAGCAGGACCTGCGCCAGCGTGGTCTTGCCCGAACCCGAGGGACCGACGACGGCAACGCGTCGGCCGGCCTCCAGGGTCAGGTCGATCCCGTGCAGCGCGTCCCGCTCCTGGCCGCCGTGGCGGGCGGCAAGTCCCGTCAGCCGCAGGGGGAAGGGTGAGGCGGGCGCCTCCTGTGCCTCGGCCGGCTCGGCGACCGGCACCGGCGCGTCGATGACCTCGTAGACCCGCTCGGCGCTACGGCGTACCCGCTGGCGGTACTGGACGGCGAGCGGCAGCCCGGTGACCGCCTCGAAGGCGGCGAGGGGGGTCAGTACGACCACGGCCATGGCCACCCCGGACAGCCGTCCGTCGGCGACGGCTCCCGCACCCGCGAGCGCGGCGAACACCACCGTGAGCCCGCACACCAGGGCGGACAGTCCGCTGCCGAGCCCGGTGGCGGCGGCCCCCCGCGAGGCGATCGAGGTCAGCACGCTGTCGCTCTCCCGTGCCCGGGCCTTGCGGTCGGCCAGCGCCCCGGCGACGGTGAGTTCGGCGGTCCCGGTGAGCAGATCGGCCACCCGGGTCGCCAGCTCTCCCCGGGCGGGCGCCAGCCGCCGCTCGGCACGCCGCGCGCAGCCCCCGCTGATCAGCGGGACCACGATCCCCGCCACGAGCAGTCCCACCGCGAGCGCGGCCCCGGCCTCGGGCAGCAGCCAGGCGGTGAACGCCACCGACCCGGCGCCGACGAGTACGGCGGTGCCGACCGGCAGCAGCCACCGCAGCCAGTAGTCCTGGAGTGCGTCGGCGTCGGCCACCAGCCGGGACAGCAGATCCCCGCGCCGCTGCTCGCGCAGCCCGGCGGGAGCGATCCGCTCCAGCCGCCGGTACACCGAGACCCGCAGGTCGGCGAGCATGCGCAGGACGGCGTCGTGCGACACGAGACGCTCGGCGTAGCGGAAGACGGCCCGCCCCATGCCGAAAGCACGCGTGGCGGTGACGGCCACCATCAGGTACAGCACCGGCGGCTGTTCCGAGGCCCGCGAGATCAGCCAGCCGGAGACGGCCATCAGTCCGACACTGCATCCGACGGCCAGGGCCCCGAGCAGCAGCCCGAGCCGGAACCTCCCCCGCCACGCCGCCGCCACGGCCCGCACCCGCCGCAGCGGATCTCCGGCGCCGGAGACGGACGTGCCGTCGGCGCCGGCCCGCTCGGGCACGGCTCCGAGGATCCATTCACCCGGATCCGCCATCCCTGGCCGCGTACGCGACGCGGACGCGGCCGGGGAGGCGGACGGGGAGGCGGACGGGGAAGGGGAAACGGCACCGGAGTCACGGGACGAAGCCGATGCGGATACCCCGCCGGCTCCCTCGCCCACCGCCACGACCCGGTCGGCCAGCGCCAGCAGCGCCGGCCGGTGCACGACGAGCAGTACCGTCCGTCCCACCGCGAGGCGTCGCACGGCGTCCACGACCCCTGCCTCGGTCTCCCCGTCGAGCGCCGCCGTCGGCTCGTCCAGGAGGAGCACCGGCCGGTCCGCCAGGAACGCCCGTGCCAGGGCCAGCCGCTGCCGCTGTCCGGCGGAGAGCCCGACGCCGCCCTCGCCGAGCGAGGTCCGCACGCCGAACGGCAGAGCGGATACGAACTCCCACGCCCCGGCCTCACGCAACGCCGCGTCCACCGCCTCGTCAGGGGCGCCGGGCCGTGCGAGCCGTACGTTCTCCGCGATGGTCCCCGCGAACAGGTGCGGTCGCTGCGGCACCCACGCGATCCGCTCCCGCCACTGGTCCCGCGACAGTTCGGCCAGGTCCGCGGACCCGATCCGGACCCGCCCGGCGGTCGGTGCCACAAAGCCCAGCAGCACGTTCAGCAGCGTGGACTTGCCCACCCCGCTCGGCCCGGTGAGGGCCACGCACTCCCCGGGCTCGACGACGAGCGAAACGGGCCCGGGCGAACTGGCGCCCCTGCCCTCGTACTGGACCTCGACCCCGTCGAGCTCGATGCGCAGTCCTGAGTCCGGTACGGGGAGCAGGCCGCCCGGCGCCTCGGCCGGCGTCTCCAGGACCTCGAAGATCTCCTCGGCGGCGGCCAGCCCCTCGGCGGCGGCGTGATACTGCGCCCCCACCTGCCGCAGCGGCAGATACGCCTCCGGCGCCAGGATCAGGATGACCAGCCCGGTGTAGAGGTCCAGGTCGCCGTGCACGAGCCGCATGCCGACGGTCACCGCGACCAGCGCCACCGACAGCGTGGCGAGCAGTTCCAGCGCGAAGGAGGACAGGAAGGCGATGCGCAGCGTGCGCATCGTGGCCTGGCGGTATTCGTCCGTGATCTTGCGGATCGATTCGGCCTGCGCCTTGGCCCGACCGAAGACCTTCAGCGTCGGGAGCCCCGCCACCACATCCAGGAAGTGCCCCGACAGCCGGGACAGCAGCCGCCACTGGCGGTCCATCCGCGACTGCGTCGCCATGCCGATGAGAATCATGAACAGGGGGATCAGCGGCAGGGTGACCACGATGATGGCCGCCGACACCCAGTCCTCGGTGACGATCCGGGCGAGGACGGCGACCGGGACCACGACCGCGAGCCCCAGCTGGGGCAGGTAGCGGGAGAAGTAGTCGTCGAGTGCGTCCACCCCCCGGGTGGCCAGGGCCACCAGTGACCCCGTCCTCTGCCCGCTGAGCCAGCCGGGCCCCAGGTCGGCGGCCCGGTCCAGCAGCCTGCCCCGCAGCTCCGACTTGACCGCCGCACTGGCCCGGTGCGCGGCCAGCTCCGTGAACCAGGCGACCAGGCCGCGCCCCAGCGCCACCGCCGCGAGCAGCAGCAGCGGCGTCTGCAGCGCCCCGCCGTCGAGCCCCTCCTCGAAGGCACCGACCACGATCTCGGCGATGAGCATCGCCTGACCGACGACCAGCCCCGCCCCCGCGAGCCCGAGGGCCACCACCGCCCCCAGGAAGAGGCGCGTGGAACGGGCGTACCGCAGCAGGCGCGGATCGATCGGTTTCACGTGAAACATCCCCTCGGCAGGGTCAGGCGGGTCAGGCGGGGTCCAGCCGGGTCAGGCCGGTTCGGCAGGGTCGAGCAGGCTCAGTGGGCGTCGGCGAGGTGCTGCGTACCGATCCGCTTGCGGAACACCCAGTACGTCCAGCCCTGGTAGAGCAGGACCACCGGCGTGGCCACGCCCGCGCACCAGGTCATGATCTTCAGGGTGTACGGGGTCGACGAGGCGTTGGTGACCGTCAGGCTCCAGGCGTCGTTCAGCGAGGACGGCATCACGTTCGGGAACAGCGTCAGGAAGAGCATCGCGACGGCCGCCGCGATGGTGATCCCGGACAGGGCGAAGGACCAGCCTTCCCGGCCCATCACGTTCAAGCCCAGGGCCCCGACCAGCGCCACCACGGCGATGACCGCCGCGATCAGGCTCCAGCCGTCGCCGCGCGAGGCCTGGGTCCAGATCACGAACACGAGCGCCAGCGCGGCCGTCACCACACCCAGCCGGGTCGCGAGCGTACGCGCGCGGTCCCGGATGTCACCGACCGTCTTGAGCGCGGTGAACACGGCGCCGTGGAAGGTGAACAGGGTGAGGGTGACCAGGCCGCCCAGGATGGAGTAGACGTTGAGCAGGTCGAAGAGGGTGCCGACGTACTCCTTGTGCTGGTCGATCTTCACGCCGCGCGCGATGTTGGCGAAGGCCACGCCCCACAGGAAGGCGGGGATCAGCGAGGTCCAGAAGATCGCGTGTTCCCAGTTGGTCTGCCACCGGTCCTCGGGCCGCTTGTGCCGGTACTCGAAGGCGACGCCCCGGATGATGAGGCAGACCAGGATGAGCAGGAGCGGCAGGTAGAAGCCGGAGAAGAGGGTGGCGTACCACTCGGGGAAGGCGGCGAAGGTCGCGCCGCCCGCGGTGAGCAGCCAGACCTCGTTGCCGTCCCAGACCGGCCCGATCGTGTTGATCAGGACCCGCTTCTCCCGGCGGTCGCGGGCGAGCAGCTTGGTCAGGACGCCGACTCCGAAGTCGAATCCCTCCAGGAAGAAGTAGCCGGTCCACAGGACGGCGATGAGTACGAACCAGACGTCGTGGAGTTGCATCGTGCGGTCTCCTCAGCCTCAGTACGAGAAGGCCATCGGCCGGTCGGGGTTCTTGTCGTCCCCGCCGATCTTGGTGGGCGGGTTGAGGTCGGCCTCGGTGAGTTCGGGCGGGCCGGCCTTGACGTACTTCACGAGGAGCTTGACCTCGATCACGGCGAGCACGGCGTAGAGCGCCGTGAAGACGAGCATCGAGGTGAGCACCTCGCCCTGCGAGACGCTGGGCGAGACGGCGTCCTTGGTGCGCAGGACTCCGTAGACGACCCACGGCTGGCGCCCCATCTCCGTGAAGATCCAGCCCCAGGAGTTCGCGATCAGCGGGAAGCCGAGTGTCCAGATCGCGGTGAGCCAGTACAGCCGGGTCAGCCGCGGGCTCAGTGCCGACTTGAACAGCACCAGGTGCGGCCGCTCGTCCTCACCGGTCCGCAGGGCCGGCGGCAGCAGGAACCTGCGCCGTGTCAGCCACAGACCCAGCGCGCCGATGCCGAAGGACGCCATGCCGAAGCCGATCATCCAGCGGAAACCCCAGTAGGCGACGGGGATCTCCGGCCGGTAGTCACCGGGGCCGTACTTCTCCTGCTCCGCCTTGTTCACGTCGTTGATGCCGGGCACGAAGGAGTCGAACGTGCTGTCGGCGAGGAACGACAGCAGACCTGGGAGCTCTATGGCGACCTTGTTGTGGCCCTTGTCCACGTCTCCGACGGCGAAGACCGAGAACGGAGCGCCCTTCTCCCCGTCCCACAGCGCCTCGGCCGCGGCCATCTTCATCGGCTGCTGCTTGTACATGACCTTGGCGAGGGTGTCTCCGCTGACCGCGGTGAGCAGGCCGCCGACGACCACGGCGATGAGGCCGAGCCGCAGCGAGGTGCGCATCACGGGGATGTGCTTCTTGCGCAGCAGGTGGAAGGCGGCGATGCCGACCATGAACGCGCCACCGGTCAGCAGGGCCGCCGTCAGGGTGTGGAAGACCTGGGCCAGGGCCGTGTTCTGGGTCAGCACGAGCCAGAAGTCGGTCAGCTCGGCCCGCCCGGTCTCCTTGTTCAGCCGGTACCCGACCGGGTGCTGCATCCAGGAGTTGGCCGCGAGGATGAAGTACGCGGACAGCACGGTGCCGATCGACACCATCCAGATGCAGGCCAGGTGGATCTTCTTCGGCAGCTTGTCCCAGCCGAAGATCCACAGCCCGATGAAGGTCGATTCGAAGAAGAAGGCGATGAGGGCTTCGAAAGCCAGCGGCGCCCCGAAGACGTCACCGACGAACCGCGAGTAGTCGGACCAGTTCATGCCGAACTGGAACTCCTGCACGATGCCCGTGACCACGCCCATCGCGATATTGATCAAGAAGAGCTTGCCCCAGAACTTCGTGGCCTTGAGGTACTTCTCCTTCTCGGTCCGCACCCAGGCGGTCTGCAGGGTCGCGACGAGCGCGGCGAGCGAGATCGTCAGGGGGACGAACAGGAAGTGGTAGACGGTGGTGATGCCGAACTGCCATCGCGCCAGGGATTCCGGCGCCAAAGCTTGGTCCACGTCCTCGTCTCCTTCGGGTCGCGGTGGATCACAGGGCAGTTTGCCGAGTGTGTCCCACTTTGATCAGGAAGAGCGGGACACGCTTGTGAACGCGTTCACATTCACAAGCATTATGGCGGACCGTCTTCGGCGGCTTTCAGGCGGGGTGCCCTCTAGCCAATATTTTCAACAGATTGTTGAATACAGCTCATGCGGATACGAATCTCCTGGCCCGCCGGCCAGCTCACAGCGACCCTCGCCGACACACCGACCAGTAAGGCTCTCGGCGAAGCCCTGCCGATCTCGGCCTCCGCCAACACCTGGGGCGAGGAGGTCTACTTCGACACCGGCGTCTCCGTGGCACTGGAGGCCGACGCCCAGCAGGTCGTCGACCCGGGCACGGTCGCGTTCTGGACCGACGGCGACGCCCTGGCGCTGCCCTACGGCCCGACGCCCATCTCACGCGGAGACGAGTGCCGCCTGGCGAGCCCGTGCAACGTCCTCGGCTCCTTCGACGGCGACCACCGCCTGCTGGCCACCGTCCGCGACGGCGACCCCATCCGCGTGGAGCCGGCGTAACCCCACCAAGGGGTCGCCGGCTCCAGCGGGCACCACAGCCCTCCGGGACTACAGCCGTCCGGGACTACGGCCCACGGCCCTCCGGGACTACAGCTCCTTGAAGAACGCCTCCGCCGTGTGCAGGAAGAGGTCGTTCGCCTCGGTCTCACCGATCGTGACCCGCAGGCCTTCGCCCGCGAAGGGCCGGACCACCACACCGGCCTTCTCGCAGGCCGCCGCGAAGTCGGCGGTCCGCTCCCCCAGCCGCATCCACACGAAGTTGGCCTGGGTCTCCGGGACGACCGTCCAGCCTTGGGCGAGCAGCGTGCCGTACACCCTCGCGCGCTCGCTCACCAGCGTCCCGACCCGCCCCATCAGCTCGTCCTCCGCCTGCAGCGAGGCGACCGCCGCGTCCTGGGCGAGCTGGCTGACGCCGAAGGGCACCGCCGTCTTGCGCAGCGCCGCGGCCACCGGCTCGTGCGCCACCGCGAAGCCGACCCGCAGGCCGGCCAGCCCGTACGCCTTGGAGAACGTACGCAGCACCGCGACATTGGGGCGGCTGCGGTAGATCTCGATGCCGTCCGGCACATCGGTGTCGCGGACGAACTCGCGGTACGCCTCGTCCAGCACCACCAGGATGTCCGAGGGCACCTGGTCCAGGAACCGCTCCAGCTCGGCGCGGCGCACCGCGGTGCCGGTGGGGTTGTTGGGGTTGCAGACGAAAATCAGGCGGGTCCGGTCGGTGATCGCGGCGGCCATCGCGTCGAGGTCGTGCACATCCCCGTCCGTCAGCGGCACCTGCACCGAGGTCGCACCCGAGATCTGCGTGATGATCGGGTACGCCTCGAAGGACCGCCAGGCGTAGATGACCTCGTCGCCCGGGCCGGCCGTCGACTGGATCAGCGACTGCGCCACGCCCACCGAGCCGGTGCCCGTGGCGATGTGCTCGACCGGCACCCCGAACCGCTCCGCCAGCTCGTTCACCAGTCCCGTGCAGGCCATGTCCGGGTAACGGTTGAACCGGCCGGCCGCCGCGACGGCGGTCTCGAGGACCCCCGGCAGCGGCGGGTACGGGTTCTCGTTCGAGGACAGCTTGAACGCGACCGGCCCGCCCGTCGCCGCGGGCTTGCCGGGCTTGTAGGTGGGAATGCCGTCCAGCTCGGCGCGCAGCTTCGGGCTCTTCTCGCTCACAGCAGGTCCTCCTCGACCGTCCGTCAGCGTCTCCGCCGACTCAATGCTGCTCACCTTATGAGGATTCCGCCGATCCGAGAACGGCGGGCGCCAGGAACACGGGGAGAGCGCGCGCATATATGCGCGCGCCGGTGGCCTGCGCCGTGGCGCGCGTCCCTCGTGCAGGTGAGTTGAGACCGTCCCGAGACAGACTCGTTTTGGCATGCTCGTACCCGCCGACGACCGGGACTCTCACCCAGAGCGACCAAAAACTTTCGTTTCCAAGGTCATTGGGGGTGGCGAAGCATGCTGAATCGTGCCTGTCAACGCGTGCATATGCACCCGGACCACCCACCCCCGCGAGCCCTACTATCGGCTCGCCATGACAGCAGCAGGGAAGCATCAGGTGAGCCGGACCGAGACCACCCGGCGGGCCGGCGGCCGACAGAGCCGGGCCGGCATCAGGGACGTGGCCGCCGCGGCGGGCGTCTCCATCACAACCGTCTCCGACGCGCTCAATGGCAAGGGACGGTTGCCGGACGCCACCCGCCGCCACGTTCGCGAAGTCGCCGACCGGCTGGGCTATCGCCCGTCAGCCGCCGCTCGCACCCTCCGTACCGGCAAGTCGGGCCTCATCGGCCTGACCGTGACGACGTACGGGGATGAACCTTTCACCTTCACCGAATTCGCATACTTCGCCGAGATGGCACGAGCCGCCACCTCCGCCGCGCTGGCCCGCGGCTACGCCCTCGTCATCCTCCCCGCCACCTCACGACACGACGTCTGGTCCAACGTGGCCCTCGACGGCACCGTCGTCATCGACCCCTCCGACCACGACCCGGTGGTCACCGAGCTGGTCCGTCAGGGCCTGCCCGTGGTTTCCGACGGCCGACCGGCCGGCACCCTCCCCGTCACCGCCTGGGTCGACAACGACCACGAGGCCGCCGTACTCAACCTCCTCGACCACCTCGCCGCCGCGGGAGCCCGCCGGATCGGGCTGCTCACCGGCACCACCACCGACACCTACACCCGGCTCTCCACCACCGCCTACCTCAGCTGGTGCGAGCGCGTCGGCCAGGACCCCGTCTACGAGTCCTACCCCGCCCACGACCCGTGCGCGGGCGCCGTCGCCGCGGACCGGCTGCTCGCCCGACCCGACCGGCCCGACGCCGTCTACGGACTCTTCGACCCCAACGGCACCGACCTCCTCGCCGCCGCCCGGCGGTACGGCCTGCGCGTTCCCGAGGACCTGCTCCTCGTGTGCTGCAGCGAATCCACCGTCTACGCCAGCACCGAACCGCCCATCACCACGCTGTCCCTCAAGCCGCGCCGCATCGGCACCGCCGTCGTGCAGTTGCTGATCGACGCGATCGAGGGAGTCGACACCGGACGCCCGGTCGAGCAGGTCGTCCCGACCGAACTCATCATCCGTACCTCCTCGCAGCGCAGGACGCCCCGGACCACCGTCAGTCCACCCCGCTCACCGGCCCAGGACTGACCGCCACACCACCACCTCGGCGGGGCCGACGGCCCCGCCGAGGATTTCAGCAACACCGATATCGGGAGAAAGTGGCAGGAAGGATCGGCTCCGGCCAGGATTCACCACCCCTGGTGCGTCACAGAGCGCGAGCCGCATTCCTATGATGGGCGCACGACATCACGGACCCTCCGCCCAGGAGGTCAGGAAGGTCCGCAGGTGTACGGCAGCGCGACGGTGGTGGAGGGGTCGATGACTCAGGGGGCCGGTCAGGGACCCGCGATGCGGACGGACACGCTGCGGGACTTCCGGGTGCCGGTCAGCGAACGCGCGCCGTACACGGCGTCCGTCGGCCTGCCCGGCGAGCCGCCCGTCTACGGCGAGTACCCCGCGTACTACGGCGAGGGCACCCCTTTGCCCTCTTCACCTCCTTCGCCCTCTTCACCTCCTTCACCTCCCTCGCCCCCGCGGCCCGCGTACGCCCCGGAACAGGCCGGGCACCCCGTGGCCCATCCCGTCGAGTACCCCGCCGCAGACGCCGTCCCGCACCAGCGCGCGGCCGCCTCCCACGAGGAGGTCCCCGCCGACGAGCCCGCCGACGGCGACCCCGACGGCTACACCCCCACGCAGCGCGACCTGCCCGTCATCGGCCGCGGCGCCGCACCGGGCGGCGGGCCGGGCGACACCGTCCAGGTCCAGTACGTCCCCCAGGAGGCCTCGGCCGCGGGCCCCGGTCCGCTGTACGTCGTAGGCGATGTCCACGGCTACCTGGACGAGCTCGTCACCGAACTCCAGGCACAGCACCTGATCGACGCCGACCGGCACTGGTCCGCCGGCAACGCCCGCCTCTGGTTCCTGGGCGACTTCACCGACCGGGGTCCCGACGGCATCGGCGTCATCGACCTCGTCATGCAGCTGTCCGCCGAGGCCGCCGCCGCCGGCGGCTACTGCAAGGCCCTGATGGGCAATCACGAACTGCTGCTCATCGGCGCCAAGCGCTTCGGCGACACCCCGGTGCACTCCGGCGCGGGCACCGCCACCTTCCAGGCCGCCTGGCTGCTCAACGGCGGCCAGCGCACCGACATGGAGCGCCTGAAGGACGTACACCTGCAGTGGATGCAAAGGCTGGACGCCGCCACACTGGAGGACGGCCACCTGCTGCTGCACTCCGACACCACCGCTTACCTCGACTACGGCGACTCCATCGAGGACGTCAACGACACCATCCACGAGCTGCTCAACCGCAACGACGCCGACATCACCTGGGACCTGTTCCGCAAGTTCACCAAGCGGTTCGCCTTCCGCGACGAGGGCACCGGTCCGCAGGCCGTACGCGAACTCCTCGGCACGTACGGCGGCAGCCGCGTCGTCCACGGTCACAGCCCCATCCCGTACCTGCTCGGCGAAGTGGGCACCGAGGACGGGGACGAGGCCCGCGGGCCGGAAGCCGTGGACGGGCCGCACGTGTACGCGGAAGGCCTCGCGATCGCGATGGACGGCGGCGTGACCATGGCCGGCAAGCTGCTGGTCGTACAACTCCCGCTGGGCCGCTGAGCCTTCTGCGAGCAGGGTTTTTCCGGAAAGACCCTGTCACGGTGCGGTGTGGGCGCTCTACCATCGCTCTATCCGTAGCAGGCTCTCCTCCGTTTGTGCCGGCGCCCGGTTCTACGCGGGCATACCGGCTTGTACGGAGCATCGGGGGATGCACATGACCAGCGCTCCGCACCTGCTGATCCAAGACCGACCGGAATTCGATCGGCTCCTCGACGAGGCGTTGCGCACCGCGAACGAACGGCCCGAGCTGGCCACCCTCGGCGAACGGCTGAACGCCGAACAACTGCGCACGATGGCCCAGGGTGCCAGCTCCCTGCTGACGGCCGCGGCCGCCGCCGAATACGTGCACTACGTGAAGGTCCGCGAGGAACTGCGCGACGAGGCCGTGTCGGCTTCGGGGCGCTCGGGCGAAGGCAGCGCCGAAGCCGACGGGCAGGGCGACGGCGCCGGCGTGAGCGCCGTGGTCGCGGTTCTCGCGCCGGTCCTGGCCGGCGCCGCCATGCTGCTCTTCCTGCTGGTGGGCTACATCCTGAAGATGCTCCAGCCCGAACCGGCCTTCGCCGAGACGATGGTGACGACGGGCTGGCTCTTCGGCGGACTCACCGTGGCCGCCCTGCTGTTCGCGGTGATCGGCCTGCTGGTGACGGCCCTGCGCAACAGTGTCACCGAGGTGGTGGCCGACGAGTCCGAGGCGATACCCGACGAGGTCGCGCGGGCCCGGGAGGCGTGGCGTCATGCCCTCCTGGAGCGGGGCATCGTGCCGTTCCTACGGGATGCGCTGGCCGATCCGAGCGCCGGCCCCGGGTATCCGACCCCGCGTACGCCGGCGGCCGGGCGCATCCCCAGCCTGGGGTACACCCGGCCCGACTTCACCAGCCCGGGAACCCCGTCACAGGGGCCCCGGCCCGGCTACACGTCACCGGACTTCACGAGCCCGGACTTCGGAGGCCCGGACCACCAGCCGGACTGACGTCCGACCGGCGACCCGGGCCGTGGGGCTAGCGCTGAACTACTTCTTGTTCAGCATGCTGCGGTCCGTGAGGACGTCGAGCTTGCCCTTGAACCGGTTGAGCGGCGCGGGCGGGGGGCCGTCCGAGCCGGGGGTCGGGGTGGTCAGCTGAGTCCATTCGTCCTCGCACTCGAGGACGGCCCGGACTGTGGGGTCCGGGTCCTCGTTGATCTCGCAGAGGATCTCGAAGATCTCGCCTTCGGTGGTCAGCACCTCGATGGAGACGCCGCCGGGCGCGTTGGTCTGGGAGGCGACGGAGATGGCACAAGCCCCCTCCGGGAAGCCGGACTCGGTGTCCGTCAGGTCGTACCAGAGGAAGGGCGTCAGGTTCGGCTGGGTGTTCCGGATACCGGCGTACGCGACGTCGTCGCTGAGGACGGCCTTGACCTCCGTCGCACCGCTGGGCTTGTAGGCGTCGACGTCGCTGCACGGGCCGGCCGCACCCGTGGGACCGGCCGGACCCGTCGGACCCGTCGGACCCGCGGGACCCGTCGGGCCAGTGGCTCCGCCGCCAGGACCGGCCGGACCCGTCGGACCCTGCGGGCCCGTCGGGCCGGTCGGGCCCGTGTCGCCGCGCGGACCCTGCGGGCCCGTCGGACCCGTGGCGCCCGGCTTGCCCGGCTTGCCCTCCTTGCACTTGTCGTCGCCGCCGCCGCCGGCCAGGGACCGCGGCCAGTTGTCGTCCGGCCGGTGGTGATCCCGGCACTCGTCGCCGCCGCCCGCGGGATCCGCCGCGATGACCGCCTCGGTCACCTGGACGGTCTCGGCCGTGGCGACCGCGGGACTGGCGATACCCGCCAGCACCATGGCGATCGACGCCAGGGTGCCGCCAGTCACCCAGCCGCTGCGCCTGGGCAGCGGCCCAAGGGTTGACCTGGTCTTGTACTCGGGGCTCATAGAACGCCGCTCCTTCTCGAAACCGGATCGCACGATGTGCGGTGGGTCCCATTCCGGGCCACCTCGGCCATCGTGGGGATCTCGGTCGCAAGTGGTGGGACGCCTCGCGAGAACGTCAACTCATCGGCCCAGTGGTGCACCCCTGATGGGTCCATGAGCGGCGACGAACGCCGCCCGGTGTCGGCGAGCCGTGGACACGTGACCAAAAGCCGTCACTAAGGTCACCCCCTGTCAGCCAGCCGGAGGGTTCCCGTGGGCGGTGACATGAACGGGCGAACCCTTGAGGCTCATCACGACACGGGACGGGACCCTTGAAAGCAACTGTCTGCCTGAACATGATCGTCAGGAACGAGGCGCCGGTGATCCGGCGCTGCCTCGAGTCCGTGCGCCCTTTGATCGATACCTGGGTGATCGTGGACACGGGCTCGACGGACGGGACTCAAAGCATCATCCGGGAATGCTTCAGCGATCTGCCCGGTGTTCTGCACGAGCGGCCGTGGAAGGGGTTCGACCTCAGCCGCAGCGAGGCGATCGACCTCGCGCGCTCCAGCGCGGACTACCTGCTGTTCATCGACGCCGACGACCTGATGCAGGTACAGCCCGGCTTTCGCATGCCGGACCTGACCGCGGACGCGTACGGCGTCGCACTGCACGACGGCCCCATCATCCACTGGCGGCCCGCTCTGGTCGCGACCCGATTGCCGTGGCGGTACGTCGGTGTGCTCCACGAGTACATCGATTGCGGAGCGGAGTACAGCCGCGGATTGCTCGAAGGCGCCAATATCCTCACCGTCGGCGGTGGAGCACGCCTCGTGGAGGACGGCCAGCGGAAGAAGTACCTTCGCGACGCCGAGATCCTCCAGCAAGGGCTGATCAAGGAACCCGACAATTCCCGCTACGTGTTCTACCTGGCCCAGAGCTGGCGCGACGCGGATGAGCCGGAGAAGTCCCTGGCCGCCTACGACCGCCGGGCCGGCATGGGCGGCTTCGCCGAGGAGGTCTTCTGCTCCCGGCTCTACGCGGCACGGACCGCGGCGGACCTGAACAAGCCGTGGGCCGAGGTCATGGACCGCTTCCTTCGCGCACACGAGAGCCGTCCCTCGCGCGCCGAAGCTCTCGGCGAGCTCGCCCGCCGCTGCCGCCTCGGGAGCCGCTGGCCGCTGGCGTACCTCTTCGCGCGCCAGGCGGCACGCATCCCCTTCCCCGACGACGACATCCTGTTCGTCGAGTTCGACTGGTACGAGTGGTCCGCACTCGACGAACTCGCCGTGGCCGCCTACTGGGTCGGCGAGTACCAGGAGTCGATGGACTGCTGCGAGCGCCTCCTCGAGGGAGGCAAGCTTCCGGACGAGCACCGCGACCGGGTCTCCGCCAATCTCGAATTCGCCCGGAGCAAGCTGGACCCGAAGTATCTGGTGGTCGCCTGACGGTGCGGCGGCAGGCGGCGTCCCCCCGGACACCCCCCACCGCCCCTACGCGCTGCTCCCGGCCGACGCCACGGCGCCGTCCGGGAGCAGCACTCCCCCCAACAGGTCCGTCAGTCCGCCAGCGGCAGATAGACGCGGTTGCCCGCAGCGGCGAACTCGGCGGACTTCTCCGCCATGCCCGCCTCGATCTCGTCGGCCTTCAGGTCACCGCCGTGCTGACGGCGGATGTCCTGCGAGATCTTCATCGAGCAGAACTTCGGACCGCACATGGAGCAGAAGTGCGCGGTCTTGGCGGGCTCGGCCGGGAGCGTCTCGTCGTGGAACTCACGGGCCGTGACCGGGTCGAGGGCCAGGTTGAACTGGTCCTCCCAGCGGAACTCGAACCGCGCGTCCGACAGGGCGTCGTCCCACTCCTGGGCTCCGGGGTGGCCCTTGGCCAGGTCCGCCGCGTGCGCGGCGATCTTGTACGTGATGACACCGGTCTTCACGTCGTCCCGGTTGGGCAGGCCCAGGTGCTCCTTGGGCGTGACGTAGCAGAGCATCGCGGTGCCCCACCAGGCGATCATCGCCGCGCCGATGCCCGAGGTGATGTGGTCGTACGCGGGCGCGACGTCCGTGGTCAGCGGGCCGAGCGTGTAGAACGGGGCCTCCTCGCAGATCTCCTGCTGGAGGTCGATGTTCTCCTTGATCTTGTGCATCGGGACGTGGCCCGGGCCCTCGATCATCGTCTGCACGTTGTGCCGCTTGGCGATCGTGTTCAGCTCGCCCAGCGTCTTCAGCTCGGCGAACTGCGCCGCGTCGTTGGCGTCCGCGATGGAACCGGGGCGCAGGCCGTCACCCAGCGAGTACGTGACGTCGTAGGTCGCGAGGATGTCGCAGAGTTCCTCGAAGTTCGTGTAGAGGAAGTTCTCCTTGTGGTGCGCCAGGCACCAGGCGGCCATGATCGAACCGCCGCGCGAGACGATGCCGGTCTTGCGGCGGGCGGTCAGCGGCACGTACGGCAGCAGGACGCCGGCGTGGACCGTCATGTAGTCGACGCCCTGCTCGGCCTGTTCGATGACCGTGTCCTTGTAGATCTCCCAGGTCAGGTCCTCGGCGCGGCCGTCGACCTTCTCCAGCGCCTGGTAGAGCGGCACGGTGCCGATCGGGACGGGCGAGTTGCGCAGCACCCACTCACGCGTGGTGTGGATGTTGCGACCGGTCGAGAGGTCCATGACCGTGTCGGCGCCCCACTTGGTCGCCCAGGTCATCTTGTCGACCTCCTCCTCGATGGAGGAGGTGACCGCGGAGTTGCCGATGTTGGCGTTGACCTTCACCAGGAACCGCTTGCCGATGATCATCGGCTCGATCTCCGGGTGGTTGACGTTGGCCGGAAGGACCGCGCGACCTGCGGCGATCTCCTCGCGGACGACCTCGGGGGCGACGTTCTCGCGGATCGCGACGTACTCCATCTCCGGGGTGATCTCGCCCCGGCGGGCGTACGCGAGCTGGGTGACGGCGGCGCCGCCGCGGCCCCGTCGGGGCTGGCGGGGGCGGCCGGGGAAGACCGCGTCGAGGTTCTTGAGGCCACCGCGCGGGGAGGTGTGCTTGATGCCGTCGTCCTCGGGGCGCACGGGGCGGCCCGCGTACTCCTCGGTGTCGCCGCGTCCGATGATCCAGTTCTCGCGCAGCGGTGCGAGGCCCCGGCGGACGTCGGTCTCGATCTGCGGGTCGGTGTACGGACCGGACGTGTCGTAGAGCGTGACGTCCTTGCCGTTGGTGAGGTGGACCTGGCGGACCGGCACCCGGATGTCGGGGCGGGAGCCCGCCACGTAGCCCTTGTGCCAGCCCGGCTGGCGCTCTGTCCCGCCGTCGGCGTCCTGGCTGACGGCAGGCGTGCGTGCGTCCTGAATGGTCATGAGACCTATCTCCCTACGCCGGCATTACCCGGTAACAGGTTCGGCGGTCGACGCAGCCTCTTCCCGTGCGTGTCATTTCCGACACGCGTACGGTGATCAGCGTCCTCTCAGCCCGGTGCTCCGAGCTCCCGCGTTGTGCAAAGGTGCCCCCACGCTAGCGTCCTCTGTGGCGTGCTGAACAGTGGGCCCCCTCATCTCTTGCGATGATCTGCCGGTGACGTCCTCGCCGCAGCCCCCCACCGAGCCCAATGAACCCACGGGTAACACCGGCCACGAACACCCGTCCCACGGACCAGCGGCCGGACCCTCTCACGGGCATTCCCACACCCACAGCCACGGACCGGCCGCCCCGGTGTCCAAGCACCTGCGCAAGGTCATCGCGGCCGTACTGATCCCCTTCGCCACCGCCGTCTTCATCGGAATGGCAGTGCTCTGGCCGGGCGGTGCGCCCGCCCACGAGCGCACCGGAGTGGGATTCGACCGCCAGACCCAGCAGGGCAAGGTCGTGTCGTTGGCGAACGTCGACTGCAAATCCGTCAACGCCGCGCAGGTGCCCCCCACCGGCGACACCTCCACCCCGGAGGGCCGCGAGGCCCAGGCCGCGCAGAACGGCGAGTGCAAGAAGGCCACCATCGAGGTCGGCACCGGTCCGGACAAGGGCCGGGCCTTCTTCGAGATCGTCCAGCCGGGTGCGCCGCGGCAGTTGGAGGAAGGCCAGGGAGTCGTGGTGGCCTACGCGCCGGACGCGCCCCGGGACCTCCAGTACTCCGTGATCGACGTGAACCGGAAGTTCCCGATGGCGCTGCTGGCCGGCATCTTCGCCGTTGCCGTCGTCATCGTCGGCCGCATGCGCGGCCTGTTCGCGCTCGTCGCTCTGGTCGCCAGCTTCGGCGTGCTGACCCTCTTCATCCTCCCGGCCATCCTGCAGGGTTCGAATCCGCTGCTCGTCGCCATCGTCGGGGCCAGCGCCATCATGCTCATCGCGCTGTACATGTGCCACGGACTGACCGCCCGTACGTCCGTGGCCGTCCTCGGAACACTCGTCTCACTGCTGCTGATCGGGCTGCTCGGCTCGCTGTTCATCGACTGGGCCTTCCTCAGCGGCAACACGGACGACAACACCGGGCTGATCCACGGGCTCTACCCGGACATCGACATGAGCGGTTTGCTGCTCGCAGGCGTGATCATCGGATCTCTGGGCGTACTCGACGACGTGACGGTCACCCAGACGTCGGCGGTCTGGGAACTCCACCAGGCGGACCCGTCGATGGGCCCCCGATCCCTGTACCGGGCGGCCATCCGGATCGGCCGCGACCACATCGCGTCGGTGGTCAACACCCTGGTACTCGCCTACGCGGGCGCCGCGCTGCCCCTGCTGCTGCTGTTCTCGATCGCGAACAGCAGCATGGGCTCAGTGGCCAACAGCGAGCTCGTGGCGGAGGAGATCGTACGAACCCTCGTGGGCTCGATCGGGCTCGTGGCCTCGGTGCCCGTGACCACGGCGCTGGCCGCGCTGGTGGTGTCCGCCGACCGACCCGGATCACCGGCCGCCGCCGCGCCGGCCTCGGGGCCGGTCCGCGGCCGGGGCCGGCGCCGCAAGCGCTGAGGCGGCGTCAGCCCGCGTTCTGCTCGTTCTGCCGCCACTCGGCGAGGATCCTGCCGAGCGCCTCGTCCAGGTTCTCCTCGAAGCATCCGAGGTTGCGCTCCTGACCGAGCGGAACAAGCCGGTCGGTGCGGTCGAGGAAGGCGACGAGCGGCGCCGCGCCGGCGCGGAACAGGGCTCGGTCGCCTCCGACCTTGAGGCGGATGTGGACATCGGACAGCTCCTCCGGGCCGGTGGGAGCGATGCGCACATCGCCGTCACCGCACGCCTTGTTGATGCCGTCGAGAAGCAGCTCCCGGCCGAACGCCCAGGTCACAGGCGCGTCTCCGGGAAGGTGGAAGGTCAGGCGTACGGCGTAGGGGTCCCGAGCGTCGTACCGGAGTTCCACCGGAATCCGGAACGAGAGCTCCTCGGAAACGACGAAGCTCATCATGACCTCTGCCTGTACCGACTCGCGCATTGCCTACTCCGCTGTAGTGGAAGTGGCCAGGAATGATCGCCCAAGGCCCTCTTGACAAGAGTGGTGGAAGCGCTGGCAGATCACAAGGAGTGAGTTTTCAGATACTGATAGAGAACGAGAGGGTGCTCAACAGCGCGCCTACTTCTCTGCGAAGCTGATCGACTACCTGGGACAACCTGGCTTCCTGGCCCGCCGGGAGAGAAACGGCCATGGTCGCGGCAGTGTCACCGACGGTGATCGGGATGGCCGCGCAGACCGTACCCAAGGCGTATTCCTGCCGCTCGACGACAGGTTGCATCCGTTCCAGGGAGCCGATCCGCTGCTCCAGGGCCCACAGATCCCGCACGGTGTAGGGAGTGAGGCTCTCGACCGGATGGCGGTCGTAGTGGTCCTTCCGCGTCTTCTCGTCGAGCTGGCCCAACAGGCACTGGCCGATCGCGTGCGCGTGACCGGTCTCCCGGAAATCGGCCCACTCCTCGCAGGCCGGGTGGGCCAGGGTGTCCGAGACGCCCATGAGCTCGATCTCACCCTCGCGGTAGACCGCGAAGTAGACGGGGGCCCCGACCGCCTCGCGGAAGTGCGCGAGCGAGTCGAGAATCATGCTGCGACGTTTCTGCTGAAGTCCGCCGCCTGCCAGCCGCCCGGCGGCGGCGCCGAGCACGAACACTCCGCCCTCTCGACGCAGATAGCCCTCGTGCGTCAGGGTGCGCAGCAGGTGATACGCGGTGGGGAGGGGCAGCCCGGCTTCGCGCGCCAGTTGTTTCGCCGGGGCTCCCTCACGGTGGGACCCCACGGCTTCCAGCAGCCTCAGCGCCCTCTGCACCGAACCGATCAGAGTGGGCACACCGGCATTGTGGACCGAAGACAAAGCTCACCCCCAGGCCTGACGGCGGGCCTCGGGGGCCTGCCCTGCGGGGGCCGCCCCCGCGTGTGCCGTGGATCCTGGGGGTTGAGCTCGGCGGCCGCATGACGTAACCGCCTGGTCAGAGCGGAGGTACCGGCGTCGGCGCCCAGGGAACGGCACGGATGGCGAATCTATCCGCCCATTCCTTGGGCGTGGACGATTTGGCGCGTCACGTTCCCCCGCCCGGGTTAATGCCCGTACCGCCCGGAGTGGCGTGTTCTACCACTCTCCGGAGGAGGACTTCGAACCACTGCCGGTGAACTTCTTGACCACGAAGATCAGGCCGCCGACGAGGGCGACGAAGAGCAGCACGTTGAAGAGGAACGAGATCAGTGTGCCGAGGATGCTGGTGATCACTCCGCCGAAGACGAAGAGTGCCAGCAGCGGAACGGCGACCCACTTGACCCACCAGGGAGTGCCCGCGAATATCGCCCGGATTCCGTCCATGTCCTCTACCTCTTCTTCGTCCGTCACTTCCTGCTCTCGATGCTAGGGGGCCACGGCCGCCGCCGGGCGCCCGCGAGCCCCCGGAACCCCCTGACCCTCCCCCTAGGGGGAGCAGGGGTCCGACCCTCACGCCCAGCGGCCCGCTCCCAGCCCTCCGATGCCCTCAGCTCACAGCTCACAGCTCTCAGCCCTCAGCCCTCAGCCCTCGGCCCTCAGCCGTCAGCCCTCCGGCGGGGAGAACACCACCATCACCTTCAGGGGCTCGGTGATGTGGTGGAACTTGTGCGGCACCCCGGCCGGCACGTAGACGACGCTGCCGTTCGCCACCGTCGTCGTCTCCTCCCCGACCGTGATCGACGCCCGGCCGCTGACCACGAAATACACCTCGTCCTGGCGGTGCGGCTGCTGCGGGTCGACCTGCCCGGCGTCGAGCGCGTACAGCCCGACCGACATGTTCCGTTCCCGCAGGAATTGCAGATAGGCGCCGTCGTTGGCGGCCCGTTCCGCCTCTAGTTCGTCCAGCCGGAAGGCCTTCATCGTCGTGTGCCCCTTGCTCCGTAGTGCGTGGATCCGCTGATCTGCCGATGTCCCACCGGGATCTTCTCTGCCACGATCAGACACATGACGAATTTCGTAGTCAAGACGCTCGCCAACGCGGCTGCCCTGGCCGTCGCCATCTGGCTGCTCGCGGACATCACGCTCGACGACGGCAGCAGCCTGGGCCACCGCTCCCTCACGCTCATCCTGGTCGCGCTGGTCTTCGGCCTGGTCAACATCATCGTCAAGCCCGTGGTGAAGCTGCTCTCGCTCCCGCTGTTCATCCTCACCCTCGGCCTGTTCACCCTCGTCGTGAACGCTCTGATGCTGATGCTGACCTCCTGGCTGGCCGGCAAGCTCGACCTCAGCTTCCACGTCGACGGCTTCTGGACCGCCGTCCTCGGCGGACTGATCATCTCCATCGTCTCCTGGGCCGTGAACCTGGTCCTGCCCGACAAGAACTGAGCGGCCGCCATGTACCGCGTGTGCTTCGTCTGCACGGGCAACATCTGCCGCTCGCCCATGGCCGAGTCCGTCTTCCGCTCGCACGTCGCCGACGCCGGGCTCGGCAGCCTGATCGAGGTGGACAGCGCCGGCACCGGCGGCTGGCACGAAGGCGACGGCGCCGATCCGCGCACCGTGGCCGTGCTGGAGGCCGCCGGGTACGAACAGGACCACCGGGCCCGGCAGTTCCGGGCCTCCTGGTTCGACCGGCTCGACCTCGTGATCGCGCTCGACGGCGGCCACCTGCGAGACCTCCGCGCCCTCGCACCCACCCCGGAGGCCGCCGCCAAGGTCCGGCTGCTGCGCTCGTACGACCCGGCAGCCGGGGCCGCACGGAGCGACGTACCGGACGCACTGGACGTACCGGACCCCTACTACGGCTCCCTCGACGGGTTCGAGGAGTGCCTGGAACTGGTGGAGGCGGCGAGCCCAGGCCTGCTGGGCGCCGTACGCGCCGCCGTGAAGGAGTGCGCCCTGTGAACGATCACGACCCCGGCGAAGCGGTCGGGGCGGACCGGTACGGTGACGGCACCCGGGCCGTTCGCGCCGGACTGCCCGAGCCCGTCAAGAACGAACCGCCCCTGCCCGGGCCCGTCTTCGCCGCCCACTTCCACCTCCCCGGTGACGTGGCGGGCCCGTACACCTACGGCCGGGACACCAACCCCACCTGGACCCTGCTCGAACGTGCCATCGGCGAGCTGGAGGCCCCCGGCCAGGACGGCGTGGACACCATCGTCTTCGCCTCCGGCATGGCCGCGATCTCCGCCGTCCTGCTGTCCCAGGCCCGCACCGGTGACACCGTCGTGCTACCCGACGACGGCTATCAGGCTCTGCCCCTGCTGGGCGAGCAGCTGGAGGCGTACGGGATCCGGGTGCGGACCGCGCCGACCGCGGAGGACGCCCAGCTCACGGCGCTCGACGGTGCCCGACTGCTGTGGATCGAGACCCCCTCCAACCCCGGACTCGACGTGTGCGACGTACGCCGCCTCGTGGAAGCCGCACACGCCGGGGGCACCCTGGTCGCCGTCGACAACACCCTCGCCACCCCGCTGGGGCAGCGTCCGCTGGAACTCGGGGCGGACTTCTCCGTCGCCAGCGGCACCAAGGGGCTCACCGGCCACGGCGATCTGCTCCTCGGCTACGTCGTCTGCCGCGACCCGGAGCTCGCCGCGGGAGTCCGCCGCTGGCGCAAGATCGTCGGCGCGATCCCGGGGCCCATGGAGGCCTGGCTCGCCCATCGCTCCCTGGCCACCATCCAGCTCCGTGCCCAGCGCCAGTGGGGCAACGCGCTCGGGGTCGCCGAGGCACTGGCCGGCCGGAACGAGGTGACCGGCCTGCGCTACCCGGGGCTGCCCTCGGACCCGTCCCACAAGACGGCCGCGCGGCAGATGAGCGGCTTCGGTTCGGTGGTCTCGTTCACCCTGCCGGACCGCGCACACGCGGAACGCTTCATGGCCGCTCTGCGTCTGGTCGAGGACGCCACGAGTTTCGGCGGAGTACGGTCCACCGCGGAGCGGCGCGGACGCTGGGGCGGCGACGCCGTCCCCGAGGGCTTCATCCGCTTCTCCGCCGGGGCCGAGGATCCCGAGGACCTGGTCGCGGACGTGCTGCGGGCCCTTGATTCAGCGGACTCCAGGGCCTGAACGGCCCATGGGAAAGGCGGTCCGAGTCTCCCCCTGGTGACTCGGACCGCCCCCGGCTCCCGCGTGAAGAGCCACGTTGTCAAGGCTAATTGACCCAGCGTCAGAGTCCAATCACGGTAACGGCAGGGGCCTATCGGCATATTTATAGTTGAAGGCCCCCACCGAGAGGGGCCGACATGGACCTGGCCCTGCTGCGCACCTTCGTCGCCGTGCACCGGGCCGGCTCCTTCACCAGGGCCGCCGTGCTCCTCGGGCTGTCACAGCCCGCCGTCACCTCGCAGATCCGCACCCTGGAGCGCCAGCTGGGCCGGCCGCTGTTCCACCGCCGCCCCCGCGGTGTCACGCCCACGGCCGTCGGCGACGAACTGGCACACAAGGCCGCCCCGCACCTCGACGCCCTGCTGCGGATCACCGAGGCCGAGCGCGAAGCCGCCGGCACGGCGCGCAGCCTGCACCTGGCCGGTCCCCCCGAGTTCCTCTGCCTGCGGGTGCTCCCTGCCCTGGCCCCCCTCGTGGGCCAGGGCCAGACCCTGCGCGCCGCCCTCGCATCCGACGCCGAAGAGACCCTCGACGGGCTGGCCGCCGGGCGCCACGACCTCGTCGTCACCACCGCACGACCGCGCGGTGGACTCTTCACCGCGACTGCCCTGTGCGACGAGGAGCAGGTCCTGGTCGCCGCGCCCTACTGGGCCGCGCTCCTCGATCCGGCCGAGCTGCGCGACACGGGTCCGGCCGCATTCGACGGGATCCCGGTGGTCGAGGTCCACGAGAGCCTTCCGCTCGTCACCCGCTACTGGACCGCCGTCTTCGACTCCGTACCCGACTCCGCCGCCACCGTCGTCGCGCCCGACCTGCGGGCCGTACTGGAATGCGTACGGGCCGGCGCCGGGCTCGCCGTCGTACCCCGCTACCTGTGCCAGGACGCCCTGGACCACGGTCAGGTCGTCGCCCTGCTGGAGCCCGACGTGCCGCCGCTGCGCACCTGGTTCCTGGCCGTGCGGGCCGGCAGCCTGGCCCTCGCGCACGTCGCCCGGGCCCACGACAGGCTGCTGCGCGCCGCCGCGCACTGGTGAACCACCCGTTTTCGGCCCGTGGTGCGTTTCAGAAGCGGAGTCCTGGGCCACTCTTCTCCCATGACCGAACGTCCCGTCGTCAAACGCACCGCCCGCGCGATCCTGCTCGACGGTGACGACCTGATCCTCATCAAACGCACCAAGCCCGGCGTGGACCCGTACTGGCTCACACCGGGCGGGGGAGTGGAACCGACGGACGCCACTGTCGTCGACGCCCTCCACCGCGAGGTGCACGAAGAACTCGGCGCCAAGATCACCGATGTGGTGCCCTGCTTCGTCGACACCGTCGAGCACATCGCCTCCGGGGGAGTGACCGGCGTAAAAGTGCAGCACTTCTTCGTCTGCCACCTGGAATCGATGGATCCCAGCCAACGGCACGGCCCCGAGATCGACGACCCGGAGGGCGAGTACGAGATCGTCCGCGTGCCCTTCAGCCGGGTCGGCATCGCCGCCGTCCACCTCGTTCCCCTGTCCCTGCGCCACTACCTCGACGGCAACATCGAGGGGGTGCGCGCCATGCACGCCCCCGACCTGGGCTGACTCCCCGAAGGAGCGGGCACGCCGGGGAGCCGGCGGGCCGAGCCGGTCTCAGCCGGCGACGCCCGCCAACTCCTCGAGCGCGTCGTAGCGGATCCGCTCCCCGGGGATGCCGATCCGCTTGAGCGCGTCCACGCCACTGCGGATCATCGCGGGCGGTCCCGAGATGAACGCGTCGTACGAGCTCCAGGGCCCGTGCTCCCCGACCGCCTGAGGCAACTGACCCGCCAGCCCCTCCCCGATCACCGGGCGCACCGACAGCCACGGATAGGAGCGCTGCAGACCGAGCAGGGTGTCCTTGTCGTAGAGGTCGTTGTCGCTGCGCGCGCCGAAGAACACCTCCATCGGGCGCCGCTCGCCGTGCTCGGCCACGTCCTCGATCAGCGCCTTGATGGGGGCGATTCCGGTACCGCCTCCCAGACACAGCATCCCGTTGTCCGTGCTGTGGTCCACCACCATCGACCCGGCCGGCGGCCCCAGCCTCAGTACGTCGCCCGGCTGGGCGTGCCGGACGAGGGCGTTGGAGACCCAGCCCGCCGGGACGGCCTTGACGTGGAACGCCAGCAGTCCGTCGGCGCGCGGCGCCGACGCGAAGGAGTAGTGCCGCCAGACCCGTGGCCACCACGGGGTCTCCAGGCTCGTGTACTGGCCGGCGAGGAAGGGGTACGGCTGGTCGGGCCGGACCGTCAGCACCGCGATGTCCGGGGTCCGCAGATCGTGCGACACCACCTCCGCGTGCCAGCAGGCCGGCGCCCGCACCTCGTCCTCGGCCGCCGCGTCGATCATGATCTGCGAGATGGCGGAGTACGCGCGCACCCACGCCGCCTCGGTCTGCGGCCCCCAGGTGCGCTCCGCGTACCGGGCCAGCGCGCCCATCAGGGCCTCTCCCACCACCGGATAGTGCGCCGCCATGGTGCCGTACTTGCGGTGCCCGGCGCCGAGTCGCCGCAGGAAGGGGGTGAGTACCTCGGGATCGTCGATGTGCTCGGCGGCGGTCAGCAGCGCCTTCAGCAACCGGTCGCGCTGGGCGTCCATGGCGGCGGGGAACATCCCCCGCACCTCCGGGTGCCCGGTGAAGACAAGCGCGTAGAAGTACGACGTCACCTTGTCGGCGACGGGTGCGATCTCCTCGAGGGTCCGGCGGATGAGCACGGCATCCGGAGAGGGCTCGGTCCCACCGTCCCCGGAAGGTATCCGGCCCGTCGGTCTTGCCGATCTGGTGGGCGGAGCGTCCATGCGGTGCCTCGCTTCGAGCATCTCGGTCGGCCTGCACACGCCACGGCCTCGAATCCGCGGTTCAGAGGTTTCCGCACGCGGGTTCCGGACGTCGTGGTTTCAGATTGCACAGCGTTTCAGATTGCACAGCGTGCCAGCCGCCCCGGGGCCCTGCGGGGGAATGGCCAAAACCCCCGTTTCGAACCCCCTTTCCCCTTAACATGCCTCAACCCCCGGGCGGGGAGCCCCGACGAGCTGGTATGCCTCACGCAGGTCGCGGCCCTCGTAGACGTGCGTCGCCCGTTCCGCCAGATACGGCCGCGCGTTCACCGCCACCGACTGCGGCACCGCCTCGAAGAGCACCGCATCGGTCATGGAGTCCCCGTACGCGACGCAGTCGCTCCGGCTCACTCCGAACCGCGCGCACAGCCGGTCCGCCACGCCGACCTTGCCCTCGGGCGTCAGGATCCCCGCCACATCGACGGGCCGGGTGAAGGGCACGGCGGGGAAGACGGAGCCGTGTGCGGCGTGTGCTCCCCACTCGAGCAGCAACTCGACGAAGAAGGAGGGAGACAGTGAGATCACCGCACAGTAGTCACCGCGCTCCCTGATCTCCTGCCACACGTCGCGGATGCCGGCCAGCCAGGGCGAGCCGTCGAACGCCGCCCGGACATGGGCCGGCGTCAGCTCTGCCCACAGCGCGTGCGCCGCCACCGAGAACTGGTGC
The DNA here is from genome assembly GCF_053591315.1 of Streptomyces sp. NPDC003042. Lineage (NCBI taxonomy): Bacteria > Bacillati > Actinomycetota > Actinomycetes > Kitasatosporales > Streptomycetaceae > Streptomyces > Streptomyces sp. NPDC003042. The sequence goes on along the minus strand of NZ_JBSFTP010000001.1, from coordinate 153,376 downwards.
GGTCCGATCTCCCGCGCGCTGAAGGCCCGTTCCAGCTCTGCGATCTCGGCGCCCACGCCAAGCTGCCGGGAGATCTCGACCGGCGCGGCCGAGCCGTACATCAGTGTCCCGTCGAGATCGAAGAGGTGGAGCAGCGTCATAGCTGACGAGGCTAGCCGCTCCGTTTCACGTGAAACAGCGTGTTTCACGTGAAACATCCAGGACGTTTCACGTGGAACGCGCCGATGTTTCACGTGAAACATCCAACTCGTCAGAAACCCAAATGCTCTGGACGGCCGCCCAAGCAGTGATCCACTCTGGGCCGGTGACACCATCACCGCTCACCGATCTGCCCATCCGCGCACTGACCATGGAAGACCTCCGCCACTGCGCCGACCTGTCCGAGGACCGCGGCTGGCCGCGAGAGGACCACAAGTGGGGGCTTCTTCTCGCCGCCGGAGACGGCTATGGAATCGACGCCCCCGATGGCAACGGGCTCGCGGCGGCCTGTGTCGTCACCCGGTACGGCCAGAGCCCCGCCAAACCCGACCTCGCCGCCATCGGAATGGTCCTCGTCGCCGACCGGTACGCCCGCAAGGGCCTGGGGCGCCGTCTGATGACGTACGTGTGCGACGAGGTCCTCACCGGCATCCCGCTCACGTTGCACTCCACCCCGTACGGCCGCCCCCTCTATGAGGAACTCGGTTTCAACGCCTCGGGCCGCGCGGAGATGCTCCGGGGCACCTTCCGGCCCGAGCACGCCGACTCCGAGCCCGCCTCCTCCAGGCCCGCCGGTCCGGGCTCCGCCGACGTCCGGATCCGCGCGGCCACCGCCGGTGATCTGCTCGACATCGTCCGCCTGGACACGGAGGTCTTCGGCACCGACCGGACCCACCTGATCACGCGCCTGCCCTCGTTCGCGGACCGGTTGCTCGTCGCTGAGGACGCCTCCGGCGAGCTCATCGGGTACGCCGCGCTCTGGCCCAACATGGACACGCACGTCATCGGCCCGTTGATCGCCCGGGACACCGCCGACGCACAGGCACTCGTCACCGCCCTGGCCGCCACCACCTCACGGTCACTGCGTACCGACGTCGACGTCCGGCACGAGGGACTTCTCTCGTGGCTCAAGGCCCGCGGCCTCGAATCGGTGGCCTTCAACGCCGTCATGACACGGGACGTCCCCGGCCTTCCAGGCGACTGGACCCGCCGCTGGGCCCCGCTGACCGTCGCCGCGGGCTGAGACAAGGAGAAACACACCATGCCCGAAAGCCCCGAGCCGGCCATTCGCCCCGCCACCGAGGCCGACCTGCCCACGATCGTCGCCATGCTCGCCGACGACCCGCTCGGCGCCACCCGGGAATCCCCGGACGACCTCTCCCCGTACGTCGCGGCCCTCAAGCGCCTGAACGACGACCCCCACCAGCATGTCGTCGTAGCCGTCCGCGGCGAACGCGTCGTGGGGACGCTCCAGCTCACGATCGTCCCCGGCCTGTCCCGCAAGGGCGCCGCACGGGCCATCATCGAAGGCGTCCGCGTCCACGCCGACGAACGCGGCAGTGGCCTGGGCACCCGATTCATCGAGTGGGCGATCGAGCAGTCCCGGCTGGAGAACTGCGCTCTGGTCCAGCTGACCTCGGACGTGACGCGCACCGATGCCCACCGGTTCTACGAGCGGCTGGGCTTCACCGCCTCTCACGTCGGGTTCAAGCTGCAACTCTGAGTGGCTCCGTCGAAGGCCGGGTCGTTGTCAGCGGCCCGGCCTACGATCGGGAAGATGAGCCTCAGCCTTCCCGTCGTCACCACGGCCGAGCGTCGCCACCGGCTCGGCCGACGGCACCGCCTCGCTCCCTCGGCCCGCGCCGTCACCGCCGCCCAGGCCGCCGACGCCGTCGTCGCGCTGCACGCCACCGACGCCGCGACGATCTACCTCTCCGCGCGGGCCCGTCTGACGGAAAGCGGCCCCGCCGCGATCGAGGAGGCTCTCTACGGGGACGTCAGCCTCGTCCGCATGCTCAGCATGCGCAACACGCTCTTCGCCGTTTCCACGGAACTCGCCCCCTTCGTCGACGCGTCCACCGCCCGCGGAATCGCGGCCAAAGAGCGCCGCGGTCTCCTCAAACACCTCGACGAGGACGGCCAGGGCCTCGATGCCGACTGGCTGGCCACGGCCGAAGCGGCCGCGCTCGATGCCCTCGACGCCAACGGCCCCTCGACCGGCAGCCAGCTCTCCGCCGCCGTGCCCGCCCTACGGCAGAAGATCACCATCGGGCGGGGCAAGAAGTACGAGACGCAGACCGGCGTCACCACCCGCGTGATCCGCCTGCTGGCCGCCGAGGGCCTGATCCGCCGTGACCGGCCGCGCGGGTCGTGGACCTCCAGCCAGTACCGATGGGTACACACCGCGCCCTGGCCCTCCGTACCCGCCGCCGAGGCCCGCGCCGAACTCGCCCGCCGCTGGCTCCACGCCTACGGACCGGCCACCGAGGCCGACCTCAAGTGGTGGACCGGCTGGACCCTCACCGACGTACGCAAGGCTCTGGCCGCAATCGGCCCCGACCAGGTCCGCCTCGAAAACGGCGGCACGGCGCTCGTCTGCCCCGGCGACACCGCGCCCGAGCCCGCCCCCGAGCCCTGGGCCGCTCTTCTGCCAGGCCTCGACCCCAGCGGCATGGGCTGGGCCGACCGGAGTTTCCACCTCGACCCCGCTCACCGGGCCGCCCTCTTCGACTACGCGGGCAACATCGGCCCGACCGTGTGGTGGAACGGCGAGATCGTCGGTGGGTGGGCCCAGCGCGCAGACGGTGAGATCGTTTGGCGGTTGCTGGGCGACCCCGGCGGCGCCGCCGGGAAGGCAATCAGCGCGGAGGCCGCCCGGCTCGCCGACTGGGTGGGCGACGCCCGGATCACTCCCCGGTTCCGTACCCCGCTGGAGCGCGAACTCGTCGCCTGATCGCCCGGTCCCGATTCCGGTCCCGGTCCGAGCCGTCGGGAGTCATCGGGAGCCGTCAGCCGATGCCCCGCCAGCCCTTCGGGTCCACCCCGCCGGGCACCGGGGCCTGGGCGTCGTAGGGCTCACGCGTGAACACGAACGACGCCAGGTCGAGGTGGCTCACCGAGCCGTCGGCACGCCGCACCGCCCGCAACGTCTCACCGGCGTAATACCCCGACAGGCCCGTCCACGTACCGTCCAGCTCGGCACGGAACCGGGCCGCGCGTCCGGTGGCGCCCAGCGGCCCCAGTTCCAGCGATCCGTCCGCCTTCAGCCGCAGCGCGTGCGCCGAGGTGCCCCAGTACCAGGGACCGCACAGCTCCAGCGGCACCTGATCGTCCTGCGCGAACGGCATCCACGGGTCGGGGAACCGTGGCTCCGCCTCCGCGACGATCGCGACGAGGTCCGCCGCCACTGTGGAAACCGGCAGCCCCGAGGTGCAGTTGGCCAGCACGATCGCCGCCACGTCGTCCGTCCCGCTCATCCACAGCCCCGCGACGAACCCCGGCAGGGAACCGCAGTGTCCTACGAGCCGCCGCCCGCCTTGGGCCGTCAGCTGCATCCCTAGGCCGTAGCCCAGCTCGGCGAAATCCGGCTCGGGGGGCGCCGCCGACGTACACATCTCCCGTACGCTCTCCGCGCTCAGCACCCGCTCGTCCCCCCGCAGCAGGAACGCGGCGAACCGCGCCAAGTCCCCCGTCGTGGACCACAGCACGCCGGCCGGTGCCATCAGTCCCAGATCCTCCAGCGGCTCGGGCATCATCACGTCAGCCCACGGATGCACGGCCCAGCCGCCCGCATGCGGAGCCTGCGGCAGCCCGCTCGTACGGTTCAGCCCCAGCGGTTCCAGCACCTCGGCCCGCAGCACCTCTTCCCACGGCTTTCCGCGCAGCGCCTCGACGAGCGAACCCAGCAACGTGTAACCCGGGTTGGAGTAGTGGTGCCTGCGCCCCGGAGCGTGCCGGAACGGCTCCTCACCCAGCACATCGGCGAGCTCCGGCCGAAGTTCACCGGAGGTGCGCTCCCACCACTCGCCGGGCGTTTCCGCCGCCAGTCCTCCGGTGTGGGCCAGCAACTGGCCGATCGTCACCTCACCCGCACCGGTGCCCGGCAGGTGCTTGTCCAGCGGATCGGAGAGGTCCAGCAGTCCCTCGTCCCGCAGCCGCAACACGAGAACGGCCGTGAACGTCTTGGTGATCGACCCGATCCGGTACTGCACGTTCCCGTCCGGCCCGTGCCCGGCGACGGAGGTGCGGGAACCCTCCCAGACCACCTCCCCGCCCCGGACGACCGCCGCCACCACGGACGGCGCCCGCCCCTCGCTCTGCGCCACGGCGATCCGGTGGCTCAGCGCACGTCTGGTGGCAGGAAGCAGCTCAAGTTCTTCGGGGAGCGAATTCATGAGCGGATGCTACGTGTTGGCCATGTCCACGAACCGCGAATAGTGGCCCTGGAAGGCCACGGTGATGGTGGCGGTGGGACCGTTTCGGTGCTTGGCCACGATCAGGTCCGCCTCGCCCGCGCGGGGGGACTCCTTCTCGTAGGCGTCCTCGCGGTGCAGCAGGATCACCATGTCGGCGTCCTGCTCGATGGACCCCGACTCACGCAGGTCGGAGACCATCGGCTTCTTGTCGGTGCGCTGCTCGGGACCACGGTTCAGCTGGGACAGGGCGATCACCGGAACCTCGAGCTCCTTGGCCAGCAGCTTGAGGTTTCGGGACATGTCCGAGACCTCCTGCTGGCGGCTCTCGGGCCGGCGTGAGCCGCCCGACTGCATCAGCTGGAGGTAGTCGATGACGACGAGCGAGAGGTCGTTGCGCTGTTTGAGCCTGCGGCACTTGGCCCGGATCTCCATCATCGACAGGTTCGGCGAGTCGTCGATGTACAGCGGGGCGGCCGAGACGTCCGGCATCCGGCGGGCCAGCCGGGTCCAGTCGTCGTCGGTCATCGTGCCGGAGCGCATGTGGTGGAGCGCCACCCTGGCCTCGGCCGAGAGCAGACGCATCGCGATCTCGTTGCGGCCCATTTCGAGGGAGAAGATGACGCTCGGCAGGTTGCTCTTGATGGAGCAGGCCCGAGCGAAGTCCAGCGCGAGCGTGGACTTTCCCATGGCGGGTCGGGCGGCGATGACGATCATCTGGCCCGGGTGCAGGCCGTTGGTCAAGGAGTCGAGGTCGGTGAATCCGGTCGGGACACCCGACATCTGGCCGCTGCGCGACCCGATCGCCTCGATCTCGTCGAGGGCGCCCTCCATGATGTCGCCCAGCGGCAGGTAGTCCTCGGAGGTCCGCTGCTCGGTGACGGCGTAGATCTCGGCCTGGGCGCTGTTGACGATCTCGTCGACGTCGCCGTCCGCCGCGTAACCCATCTGCGTGATCTTCGTACCGGCGGCGACCAGGCGCCGCAGAACGGCCCTCTCGTGGACGATCTCCGCGTAGTACTCGGCATTGGCCGCGGTCGGCACGGACTGCACCAGGGTGTGCAGGTACGAGGCACCGCCGACCTTGGTGATCTCGCCACGCCGGGTCAGCTCCGCGCCGACCGTGATCGGGTCGGCCGGCTCTCCCTTGGCGTAGAGGTCGAGGATGGCCTGGAAGATCGTCTCGTGCGAGGGCCGGTAGAAGTCGTGGCCCTTGAGGACCTCGACCACGTCCGCGATCGCGTCCTTGGACAGCAGCATGCCGCCGAGCACCGACTGCTCGGCGTCGAGGTCCTGCGGCGGGACGCGCTCGAAGCCGCCGGCTCCGCCATCCCAGGAGCCGCTCTCCCGGCCTCGGTCGTGCTGGTCGTCCCCACGACCGCGGCCTTCGCCGTTGCGGCGTGGACGGGCGGGCAGACGGTCACCAGGACCGCTGTCGGCCCAAGGGTCGTCCATGGGCTCGGGCATGTTCACCGGGCCGCCTCCTCCCGTCCGCAAAGCGGACCTTGCCGTGCCACTCTTTCTACGACACGGCTCTGACATGTGGGGCACCCGGATCGGCTTCTGGGCGCGTCGGGCAACGCACCACGGTAGAGCCGCGAGCGACGTCAGCCAATCTTGTTATCCACAGGCTGTGTGGATGAGATGTGGATGACGGCACCAATGCTGTGGGTAACTCCCCCGAAGCTGTGCACGGACCGGGGGACGGCGTTGTGGACAAAATCACCCAGCCCGCATGTCCACGGCGTTGACCTGCGGTTTTCGCCTCCGACAGCGGGGGTGGAGAAAATTCTTGGCCACTGTCTCAAGATCGCCCCCAACGGGGTGCGGAGAACGCCCAAGTCAGCGCCTTGGTAAGGACTCAAAGGCGCTTGCATCTCTTACCTGTGGAAGATTAGATTGAGCGCATGACACAGGCCCCCACGCCATCGAAGACCGGTCCGAGACGACACGACCGCGAGATCCTCGCTCTCGCGGTCCCCGCCTTCGGCGCCCTCGTCGCCGAACCCCTCTTCGTGCTGGTCGACAGCGCCATCGTGGGACACCTGGGCACGCCCCAGCTCGCCGGCCTCGGCATCGCCGCCGCTCTGCTCATGACCGCCGTGAGCGTCTTCGTCTTCCTCGCCTACGCAACCACCGCCGCCGTTGCCCGACGGGTGGGAGCGGGCGACGTCCCGGCCGCCATCCGGCAGGGCATGGACGGCATCTGGCTCGCCCTCCTGCTCGGGACGGCCGTCGCCGTCGCCGTGCTGCCCACCGCGCCGTGGCTGATCTCCCTCTTCGGGACCTCGGACACCGCCGCCCCGTTCGCGATCACCTACCTGCGGATCTCCGCCCTCGGCATCCCGGCCATGCTCATGGTGCTGGCGGCCACCGGCGTCCTGCGCGGGCTCCAGGACACCCGGACACCGCTCTACGTGGCCATCGGCGGCTTCACCCTCAACGGCGTCCTGAACGTGGCCCTCGTCTACGGTGCGGGCCTGGGCGTAGCCGGCTCCGCCTGGGGCACGGTCATCGCCCAGTGCGCCATGGCGGCCGCGTACCTCTTCGTGGTCGTCCGAGGGGCCCGGAAGCACGGCGGGTCCCTGCGGCCGGACGCGGTCGGCATCCGAGCCTGTGCACAGGCGGGTGTGCCGCTCCTGATCCGCACCCTGTCCCTGCGGGCCATCCTGATGATCGCGACCGCCGTGGCGGCCCGGCTGGGTGACGCCGACATCGCCGCTCACCAGATCCTGGTGTCCCTCTGGTCGCTGCTCGCCTTCGCCCTGGACGCGATCGCGATCGCGGGGCAGGCGATCATCGGCCGCTACCTGGGCGCCGGCGACACCGAGGGCGCCAAGGAGGTCTGTCGCCGCATGGTGCAGTGGGGGATCGCCGTCGGCGCGGTGCTCGGCCTGCTGGTCGCCCTGTCCCGCCCGGTGTTCATCCCGCTCTTCACCAGCGATCCCGCCGTCGAGAACGCCCTGCTGCCCGCCCTGCTGGTCGTGGCCCTCGCCCAGCCGGTCTGCGGCATCGTCTTCGTCCTGGACGGAGTGCTGATGGGTGCGGGTGACGGCCGCTACCTCGCCTGGGCCATGCTCCTGACCCTCGCCGTGTTCGCTCCGGCCGCACTGCTCGTCCCCGCCTTCGGCGGCGGACTCACGGCTCTGTGGTGGGCCATGACGCTGATGATGCTGGTTCGTATGGTCACGCTCCAGCTGCGCGCCCGCTCGGGCCGGTGGCTGGTCGCGGGAGCCACCCGCTGACCGGTGGGCGTCCGGGTCGATGTTGCACGTGAAACATCGCTGTGAGACAACGAAGAACGACGAAGGGCCGCACCCCACTGGGGTGCGGCCCTTCATGCGCCGCCCTTAGGCGGCGACGACCTCGATGCCCACGTTCGCGGCAACCTCGCCGTGCAGACGCACGGAGACCTGGTACGAACCGAGGGTCTTGATCGGGGAGCCGAGCTCCACGCGACGCTTGTCGACCTTCGGACCACCGGACGCCTCGATCGCCGTGGCGATGTCGGACGGGGTGACGGAACCGAAGAGACGACCGGCGTCACCCGCGCGGGTGGCCAGACGGACCTTCACACCCTCGAGCTTGGCCTTGATCTCGTTGGCCTGCTCGATGGTCGCGATCTCGTGGATCTTGCGGGCGCGGCGGATCTGCGCCACGTCCTTCTCGCCACCCTTGGTCCAGCGGATCGCGAAACCACGCGGGACCAGGTAGTTGCGAGCGTAACCGTCCTTGACGTCGACGACATCGCCGGCGGCACCGAGGCCAGAAACCTCGTGGGTCAGGATGATCTTCATTAGTCGGTCACCCTTTCCTTATCGTGCGGTGGACGTGTAGGGCAGCAGCGCCATCTCACGGCTGTTCTTGACGGCCGTGGCGACGTCACGCTGGTGCTGCGTGCAGTTGCCGGTGACGCGGCGGGCACGGATCTTGCCGCGGTCGGAAATGAACTTCCGCAGCATGTTCGTGTCCTTGTAGTCCACGTACACGGTCTTGTCCTTGCAGAAAGCGCAGACCTTCTTCTTAGGCTTGCGCACAGGCGGCTTCGCCATTGTGTCTCTCCTGTGTGATCAAGAAGTGGGGATGCGAGCTGCCCTAGAAGGGCGGCTCTTCCGAGTAGCCACCGCCGGAGCCGCCGGAGCTTCCGCCCCAACCGCCCCCGCCGCCGCCCTGCGGCTGGCCACCGGCCGGCGCGCTGGACGCCCACGGGTCGTCGGAGGGACCTCCGCCGCCCTGAGGAGCGCCGCCGCCACCGGGGGCTCCGCCCCAGTTGCCGCCGCCACCCTGCTGCTGACCGCCGCCGCCGTATCCGCCCTGGCCGCCGCGACCGGTGGTCTTGGAGACCTTGGCCGTGGCGTTCTTCAGGCTGGGGCCGACTTCGTCGACGTCCAGCTCGTAGACCGTGCGCTTGACGCCCTCACGGTCCTCGTAGGACCGCTGCTTCAGCCGGCCCTGCACGACGACGCGCATGCCCTTCTGAAGGGACTCGGCGACGTTCTCCGCGGCCTGCCGCCAGACCGAGCAGGTCAGGAACAGGCTCTCGCCGTCCTTCCACTCATTGGTCTGCTTGTCGAAAGTGCGGGGAGTGGACGCGATACGGAACTTCGCGACCGCCGCACCCGATGCGGTGAAGCGCAGCTCGGGGTCGTCGACGAGATTGCCGACGACCGTGATGACGGTCTCGCCTGCCATGGATGAACCTCTCGGCGGGGATTGCTGCTGGGCTGCTGTGTGCTACTCGGTCCCGATTACCGCTGAACCGAAGTTCAGTGGGTCTCGGGGCGAAGGACCTTGGTCCGGAGAACCGACTCGTTCAGGTTCATCTGGCGGTCGAGCTCCTTGACGACCGCAGGCTCGGCCTGCAGGTCGATGACCGAGTAGATGCCCTCGGGCTTCTTCTTGATCTCGTAAGCGAGACGACGACGGCCCCAGGTGTCGACCTTCTCAACCTTTCCGTTGCCCTCACGGACGACGGAGAGGAAGTTCTCGATCAGCGGGGAGACAGCGCGCTCCTCGAGATCGGGGTCGAGGATGACCATCACTTCGTAGTGACGCATGTGGAACCCACCTCCTTTGGACTCAGCGGCCACGGTCGTTCCGTGGCAGGAGGGTCGTGATGCGTAAGCACGGCGTCCGAGAACAGACACCGCGCAGACCGTACAGACTACCTGCTCGACTCCTTCCGGTTGAAATCCGCCGGGAGAGGGCCACAATCTGTATCCATCGGGTGTGCTCGGCGCTACGCCCCCGGCCTCTTCCGGCGGCGGCCCCGCAGCACCGCTCTGCTTCAGCCAGGAGGTGCCTTCCGATGGCACAGGCCATGCGACCCCAGTCCCAGATCTCGCTCTTCGCGACCGACGGCAAGCCCCACCCGCTCCAGAACACCCTGATGGCGGTCACGCTGATCCTCGGCGCCGTGGCGTTCGTCACTGCGTTCTTCCACAACCTGCACCTGCTCAGCTCGTGGGCCGGTCTGATCGGGATCCTGACGGGGGCGTACGGACAGTTCATCTCCGTCACGACACGCGAGCGCTTCGCACTGATCATCGGCCTTGGCGCGGCAGCCATCGGCTTCTTCCTCGGCATGGCTCACGGCGGCCTCTTCGGCGGTTGGCTGGGCTGACCGGGGGACCTCCGCGACGGGGGCACCGCCCTCCACCAGGACGGGCGGCCCCGTCCCCCAGATGGGTGGCGCCCCCGTCGCAGTAGGCTTCGCGCCATAGCCAGCGAAGCCGCCGGAGGAGACGCCCCGCATGAGCCTGTCCCTGAGGACCATCAGCCGAGAGCAGCATCTGGGTTACCTCCAGAGCCTGCCCTCGGCGAGCCACTGCCAGGTCCCGGCGTGGGCCGACGTGAAGAACGAGTGGCGTTCGGAGAACCTGGGTTGGTTCGACGACTCCGGCGAACTCGTCGGCGCCGCTCTCGTGTTGTACCGCCAGCTGCCCAAGGTGAAGCGGTACCTCGCCTACCTCCCCGAGGGCCCGGTCATCAACTGGTACGCCCCGAACCTGGAGGAGTGGCTCCAGCCGATGCTGGCCCACCTCAAGCACCAGGGCGCCTTCACCGTGAAGATGGGCCCGCCCGTCGTCATCCGGCGCTGGAACTCGACCGCCATCAAGGCCGGCATCCAGGACCCGGACGTCAAGCGTCTGCGTGACGTGGAGGCCTCGGTCATCGAGCCGCGCGCCTTCGAGGTGTCCGACAAACTGCGCCGCATGGGCTGGCAGCAGGCCGAGGACGGCGGTGCCGGATTCGGCGACGTCCAGCCGCGCTACGTCTTCCAGGTACCGCTGGGCAACCGCTCGTTGGACGATGTCCTCAAGGGCTTCAACCAGCTGTGGCGCCGCAACATCAAGAAGGCCGAGAAGGCCGGCGTCGAGGTCGTCCAGGGTGGTTACGACGACCTGCCCACCTGGCAGCACCTGTACGAGATCACGGCCGAGCGCGACAAGTTCCGCCCGCGCCCGCTCAGCTACTTCCAGCGCCAGTGGACGGCCCTCAACTCCGAGGACCCCAACCGCATGCGGCTGTACATCGCCACCCACGAAGGGGAGCCGCTGGCCGCCGCCACGATGCTCACCGTCGGCCAGCACGTCTGGTACTCGTACGGCGCCTCCGCCAACCACAAGCGCGAGGTCCGTCCCTCGAACGCGATGCAGTGGCGCATGCTGCGCGACTCGTACGCGCTCGGCGCGAGCGTCTACGACCTGCGCGGCATCAGCGACACGCTGGACGAGAACGACCACCTGTTCGGCCTGATCCAGTTCAAGGTCGGCACGGGCGGCGAGGCCGTCGAGTACGTCGGCGAGTGGGACTTCCCGCTGAACAAGCTGCTGCACAAGGCGCTCGACATGTATATGTCCCGCCGCTGACCCCCGCCCCATCCACACACACCGCACCGCTGCACCAGGCAGCGTTCAAGAGAGGCTCCGGACGGGCATGGCGCTCACGCTCTACGTCGACACCGCGCGCTGGCGTGCGCACCAGAAGCAGATCACGGACCAGTTCCCCGGACTGATCCCGGTCTGCAAGGGCAACGGCTACGGCTTCGGCCACGAGCGGCTGTGCGAGGAGGCGACCCGGATGGGCGCCGACATCCTGGCCGTGGGTACGACGTACGAGGCCGCCCGCATCAAGGACTGGTTCGGCGGCGACCTGCTCGTCCTCACCCCGTTCCGGCGGGGCGAGGACCCGGTGCCGCTGCCGGACCGGGTGATCCGCTCGGTGTCCTCGGTGGACGGTGTCCGCGGTCTGGTCGGTGCCCGCGTCGTCATCGAGTGCATGAGCTCGATGCGCCGCCACGGCGTCTCCGAGCAGGACCTGGGCCAGCTCCAGGCGGCGATCGAGGACGTCCGGCTGGAGGGCTTCGCCCTGCACCTGCCGCTGGACCGCCCGGACGGCTCGGACGCCGTCGAGGAGGTCATCGGCTGGATGGACCGGCTGCGCGCGGCCCGGCTGCCGCTGCACACGATGTTCGTCAGCCACCTGCGGTCCGCGGAGCTCGTACGGCTCCAGCAGCAGTTCCCGCAGACCCGCTTCCGCGCCCGTATCGGCACCCGGCTCTGGCTGGGTGACCACGACGCGACGCAGTACCGCGGCGCGGTCCTGGACGTCACGCGCGTGGCGAAGGGCGACCGGTTCGGCTACCGGCAGCAGAAGGCCGCCTCGGACGGCTGGCTGGTCGTGGTGGCGGGCGGCACCTCGCACGGGGTGGGCCTGGAGGCCCCCAAGGCCCTGCACGGGGTCATGCCGCGCGCCAAGGGCGTGGCCCGGGCGGGTCTGGCCACCGTCAACCGCAACCTCTCGCCCTTCGTCTGGGCGGGCAAGCAGCGCTGGTTCGCCGAGCCTCCGCACATGCAGGTATCGATCCTGTTCGTGCCCTCGGACGCGACCGAGCCCAAGGTCGGCGACGAGCTGGTGGCGCACCTGCGCCACACCACCACGCAGTTCGACCGGGTGCTCGACGCCTGAGGGTCAGTGCCGGGGGCCCGCGCCCCAGTCGACCCGCTGTCCCTCCGAAGGCGCCGCGTACTGCGGCGCCTTCGGCGTGTGCGTCAGCACGAAGGCGTCCTCGGCCCCGTCCAGGACCCCGCCGGAAGGGTCGTCCGAGCCGTCGCGCCGTACCACGTCCCGCTCGGGCAGCAGGATGTCCCGTACGACGACGGCGCACAGGTAGAGCGTCGCCAGCAGGTGGGCGGTGATCGCCAGCTGGTAGCCCTCGACGGGCAGCCCCTGGTGCTTGTCCCCGCTGGTCGTGTACGCGAGGTAGAACCAGATCCCGAGGAAGTACAGGACCTCGCCGGCCTGCCAGATCAGGAAGTCGCGCCAACGGGGCCGGGCCAGCGCGGCGAGCGGGATGAGCCACAGCACGTACTGCGGCGAGTAGACCTTGTTGGCCAGGATGAAGGCGGCGACGACCAGGAAGGCCAGCTGCGCGAAACGGGGCCGGCGGGGGGCCGTCAGGGTGAGCAGTCCGATGGCCAGACAGAGCAGCAGCGTCAGGCCCGTCGCGTACGCGTTGGCCCCCTCCAGGGGGTTGCCGGTGCGTTGGGAGATAAGCAGCCACACCGAGCCGAAGTCGATGGGCCGGTCCTGGCTGAAGACGTAGAACCGCTTCCAGCCGTCCCAGGCGTAGTACATGACGGGGCCGTTCACCACGAACCAGGTGACGGCGGCGCCGGCGGCCGCGGCGCCGAACGCGCGCCACTTCCCCGCCCGCCAGCAGAGCACGAACAGGACCCCGAGCAGCAGGGCGGGGTAGAGCTTGGCCGCGGTGGCCAGACCGATGAAGACACCGGCGAGCAGTGGCCGGCTGCGTGACCACATCAGCATCGCGACGGCGGCCAGCGCGACGGCGGGCAGGTCCCAGTTGATCGTCGCGTTGAGCGCGAAGGCCGGAGCCAGGGCGAAGAGCAGGGCGTCCCACGGCCTGTGGCGATGGGTGCGGGTGACGCAGAGGGCGATGATCACGGCGCAGACCATCAGCATGCCCGCGTTGACCATCCAGTACATCTGTTCCCGGTGCTGGATGGAGCCGTCCGAGGGCGTCAGCCAGGAGGCCACCTGCATGAAGGCCCCGGTGAGCACCGGGTACTCGAGGTACTCCATGTCGCCGTACTTCGGGTCCTGAGCCGAGTCGGGGAACCTGTCGATGTACGGGACCAGGCCCTCCGCGAAGCCGCGCGCGGAGTACAGGTGCGGGATGTCGGAGTAGCAGGCGTGGGTGTACTGCGAGCCGGCGCCGCGGAACCAGGCCCAGTCGTAGCAGGGCAGCTTCTGCACCATGCCGAGGGCGAACATGCCGAGGACGATGAGGACCACGACGCGGGCCGGACCCAGCCAGTGGCCGCCCGTCCGCGCGTGGCGGCCGAGCGGGCCGCCGATGAGCTCGCTGCCGGCCGCGGCGACCTCGTCCTGCTGGGTGGGCAGTACGGGCCGGTCCTGGTGCACCTTGGTCATGCGCTCATCCTGCCGTACGGCGCCGGACACGGGGGAGGGCCGCCGCACGGGGTGCGACGGCCCTCGCCGATGTGAGGTGGAGGCCGGATCAGCCGGAGGTGCCCATCGTGGTTCCCCAGCTGGTCACGCCGCCTGGGCGGCCCGGCTTGTCTTCCGAACTGGAGGGGGAGGGCGATCCGCTGGATCCGCCGGTGGGGTCGCCCGTGGTCCCGCCGCTGTCGGTGCCGCCGGAGGCCTCCGGGTCGCAGTACAGCTGCCACGGCTTGCAAGGCCGCTTGTCACCGCTCTGGGAGGGGGAGGGGGACACCGGGGGCCGGGAACTCGACGGCGGGGCCGACGGCTCGAAGGAGGGTGACGCGGGCGCCGGGGGCGGAGGAGTGGGAGCGCCGGCGGCGTCCGCGATGACGCCGATGGGCTCGGGCTCCGGGAAGTTCTTCTCCGGGGTGCCCTTGAGCGCCTCGCGCATGTACTCGGTCCAGATCACCGCGGGGATGTCACCACCGTGGATGGAGTCGACTCCGCCGACGCGGTTCATCGACATCAACTCCTTGCTCTTGGAGTTGGGGTCGCTGCGGAAAAGCGTGACGGAGGTGGACAACTCCGGGGTGTAGCCGACGAACCAGGCCGACTTGTTCTGGTCGGTCGTACCGGTCTTGCCCGCGGCGGGCCGGCCCAGCTTCTTCGCCTTGGTACCGGTGCCGTTCTCGACGACGTTCCGCAGGACCTTGGTGATGTTGTCGGCGACGGCGCTGTCCATGGCCCGGGCGGCCTTGGGGGGCTTGAAGCCCTCCACGTCCACGCCGTTCTTCTGGACGCCGAGCACGGAGAAGGGCTCGTAGTGGGTGCCGGAGGCGGCGAAGGTCGCGTACGAGTTGGCCATGCGGATGGCACTGGGGGTCGAGGTGCCCAGCGCGAAGGAGGCGTTGTTGTCCTGGTTCATCGACTCGTCGAGGATTCCGGTGGACCTCGCGACCTCGCGGACCTTGGCATGGCCCACGTCGAAGACGAGCTGGGCGAACGGAACGTTGATCGACTGTCGCATCGCCTCGTCGAGGGTCACATAGCCGAAGGGCTCGGGGCTCTCGTTCTTCTGCTGGAAGGGCTTGCCCTTGTGCATCAGCGGCTGACCCTGCCGGTTGTTGATCACCGTGAGGTCGTTGGCCATGTACTTGCTGTCGACCGAGATGCCCGCGCCCTTGGAGTTCTGGGTGCCGTACTGCATGGCCGCCGCCAGCACGTACGGCTTCCACGTCGAGCCCACCTGGACGCCGGAGGTGTTGGCGTTGTTCGTGAAGTGCTTGTGGTCCATGCCGGGACCCCCGTACAGGGCCACGATCGCTCCGGACTTCACATCCACGGAGGCCGCGCCGAACTGCACGAAGGTGTCGTACTCGGGCCGCTTCTTCTCGTCGAGGAAGTCGTTGCGGGTCTCTTCCACCGCCTTGACCATGGCCTCCACCTTGTCCTTCTGGAAGGTGGTCCTGATCGTGTAGCCGCCGAGCGCCATCTTCTCCACGCTGATATCCGCGTTCTTCATGACGTACTGCTTGGCCACATCGACGAGGTAGCCGGTCTGGCCGGACAGGCCGCGGGCCTGCGCGGAGTCGATGCGCGCGGGGAACTCCTTGTACTGGTCGCGCTCGGACTGCGTCATCCGGCCCACCTCGACCTCGCGGTCGAGCACCCAGGCCCAGCGCGCCCGGGCCCGCTTCTCGTTGGCCTCCGGGGTGGCCGCGGCGCCGACGCCGCCGTCCGGGTTGTACAGGTTGGGGCCCTTGAGCACGGATGCGAGGAAGGCACTCTCGGACGGGTTGAGCTCCTTGGCGTCCTTGCCGAAGTAGGCGCGGGCGGCGGCCTGGATGCCGTACGCGTCGCGGCCGTAGTAGGCCGTGTTCAGATAGCCCGCGAGGACCTTGTCCTTCTCTTCCGACACACCCAGCTTGATCGAGATGAAGAGCTCGGTGACCTTCCGCTTGAGGGTCTGCTCGGAGTCCAGGTACATGTTCTTCACGTACTGCTGGGTGATCGTCGAGCCGCCCTGCGTGGAGCCGCCGGTGGCCATGTTCACCACGGCACGGGCGATACCCATCGGGTCGACGCCCTTGTCCGTCTCGAAGGACTCGTTCTCCGCCGCGATCACGGCGTTCCGCATGGAGAGGGGAATCTGGTCGATGGGCACGATCTGCCGGTTGGCCGCGCCGCCGGTCGCGACCATGTGGGTGCCGTCGTGCCACTGGTAGACGTTGTTCTGCGCCTTGGCGGCCTTGTTCTCGTCCGGTGTGCCCACGCTGGCGATGCCGATGCCGGCGCCAGCCGTGATGACGGCGAAGAAGCCGAGAGCCGTGCCGCCGACCAGCTTCCACGACGGCACGAAACGCTTCCAGCCGTCCTTGTCCGCCCGCGGGTAGTTGATGAGCCGCTCGCCGCCCTTGCCGCCCCTGCCCGCCCTGCCGGCCGCGCGACCTCGGCCCGCGGATCCTCGCTGGGCGGCCCGGCGGGCATCGGCACGGCTGCCGCGGCCGGTCTGTTCTGCGTACGGTCCGCTGGGTGAGGCGGTGGGGACGTCCCGTCCCTGTCCGGCACCCCGGCCGGAGCGCTGCTGCGCGGCCCGGCGGGACGCGGCTCGGCCGCCCGCCTGGGGCTGCTGCTGTTTGCGGCGGTGCTCGCTCATCGAACGACTACTCCTCGGGCAGGCGAGTGGCCTGGAAGCGGCAGGTGAATTCCGGTTCCCCCGTTGTCTTGCCGCACAGACTACGCACGGTCAAAACCCAACCAGTGCCGAAGTTCACCCCAAATCAGGCAACCTGCGTGCTGCAAATTGGTGATGTGACACCGGTCACCACGTCACCCCTTGTCACTGAGGGCGACCCGTTCTATCGTCTGGATGTATCGAGTCGATACATCAGCTCGGCATAAACTCAGAGGCAGAGGGAGGCAGGCGGATGAGCAGGCGCTCCGGCATCCTCGAGTTCGCCGTCCTCGGCCTGCTTCGCGAATCCCCCATGCACGGTTACGAGCTCCGCAAGCGGCTCAACACCTCACTTGGGGTCTTCAGGGCGTTCAGCTACGGGACTCTCTATCCCTGCCTCAAGACGCTGGTCGCCAACGGCTGGTTGATCGAAGAGCCGGGCAGCGCCCCGGAAGACGCTCTCGCCGCTTCACTCGCAGGGCGCCGCGCCAAGATCGTCTACCGGTTGACGGCCGCGGGTAAGGAGCACTTCGAAGAGCTCCTCTCCCACACCGGCCCCGACACCTGGGAGGACGAGTCCTTCGCCGCCCGGTTCGCCTTCTTCGGTCAAACCGAACGGGAAGTGCGGATGCGAGTGCTGGAGGGACGCCGCAGCCGGCTCGAGGAGCGCCTGGAGAAGATGCGCGCCTCGCTCGTACGTACGCGGGAGCGCCTCGACGACTACACGCTCGAGCTGCAACGACACGGCATGGAATCCGTGGAGCGTGAAGTGCGCTGGCTGAACGAGCTCATCGAGAGCGAGCGGGCGGGACGGGATCAGAGACGGTCCGGCCCGTCCGACGAAACTGCAAAGTGAGGCCTGCATCTCGCAGGCCTCGTTCCGAGAACAAACAGGGAGCAACCGGAATGGGTTCGGTTCGCGTAGCCATCGTCGGCGTGGGCAACTGCGCCGCCTCGCTGGTGCAGGGCGTCGAGTACTACAAGGACGCCGACCCGGCGGCCAAGGTCCCCGGTCTGATGCACGTCCAGTTCGGCGACTACCACGTGCGTGACATCGAGTTCGTCGCCGCATTCGACGTAGACGCGAAGAAGGTCGGCCTCGACCTTTCGGACGCCATCGGCGCCAGCGAGAACAACACCATCAAGATCTGTGACGTCCCGAACGCGGGTGTGACCGTGCAGCGCGGCCACACCCTGGACGGCCTGGGCAAGTACTACCGCATGACGATCGAGGAGTCCGCCGAGGCTCCGGTCGACGTGGTCCAGATCCTCAAGGACCGCCAGGTCGACGTTCTGATCTGCTACCTGCCCGTCGGCTCCGAGGCGGCGGCGAAGTTCTACGCCCAGTGCGCCCTCGACGCCAAGGTCGCGTTCGTCAACGCCCTCCCGGTCTTCATCGCCGGCACCAAGGAGTGGGCGGACAAGTTCACCGAGGCCGGTGTCCCGATCGTCGGCGACGACATCAAGTCGCAGGTCGGCGCCACCATCACGCACCGCGTGATGGCGAAGCTGTTCGAGGACCGCGGTGTCCGTCTTGAGCGCACCATGCAGCTCAACGTCGGCGGCAACATGGACTTCAAGAACATGCTGGAGCGTGACCGTCTGGAGTCGAAGAAGATCTCCAAGACGCAGGCCGTCACCTCGCAGATCCCCGACCGTGATCTCGGCGAGAACAACGTCCACATCGGCCCGTCCGACTACGTCGCCTGGCTCGACGACCGCAAGTGGGCCTACGTCCGCCTCGAGGGCCGCGCGTTCGGCGATGTCCCGCTGAACCTCGAGTACAAGCTCGAGGTGTGGGACTCCCCGAACTCGGCCGGTGTCATCATCGACGCCCTGCGCGCCGCGAAGATCGCCAAGGACCGCGGCATCGGTGGCCCGATCCTGTCGGCCTCGAGCTACTTCATGAAGTCCCCGCCGGTGCAGTACTTCGACGACGAGGCGTACGCCAACGTCGAGAAGTTCATCAAGGGCGAGGTCGACCGCTAGTCGAACCCAAAGGGTCCTCCGGACACCTGGTCTTCGACTGATCTTCCGCCGAGGGTCCCCGGGCAATCTGTCCGGGGACCCTCGGCGTATGTGACTCTTGCCCTCATGCCTGTCGTACGTGATCTGCGCGTACTCCTGCGCCTGAGGGATTTCCGCAAACTGCTCGCCGTACGGCTGCTCTCCCAGGCCGCCGACGGTGTCTACCAGGTGGCGCTGGCCACCTACGTGGTCTTCTCCCCGGAGAAACAGACCTCGCCCGCGGCCATCGCCTCGGCCATGGCGGTACTGCTGCTGCCCTATTCGGCGATCGGGCCCTTCGCCGGGGTGCTGCTGGACCGGTGGCGCCGCCGCCAGGTCTTCCTCTACGGCAACCTGCTGCGGGCCTTCCTGGCCTGTGTCACCGGAATGCTGATCGTCACGCAGGTCCCCGACTGGCTGTTCTACGCCTCGGCCCTGTCCGTGACCGCGGTCAACCGCTTCGTGCTGGCCGGACTCGCCGCCTCGCTGCCCCGCGTCGTCGGCCCCGACGAGCTGGTCACCGCGAACGCCCTCTCGCCCACCGCCGGCACCCTGGCCGCGACCGCCGGCGGAGGCCTGGCCTTCCTCGTCCGGCTGCTGGCAGACGACGCCGACGCCCTGGTCGTCCTGCTCGGTGCCGGGCTCTACCTGTGCGCGGCCCTCGTCTCCCTGAGCCTGGCCATCGGCCTCCTCGGCCCCGACCACCCTGCCGGGCGGCCGCATCCGTCCGTCATCGAAGGCGTGGCCCTCACCCTGCGGGGCATGACCGAAGGTCTCAAACACCTGATGGACCGGCGCGAGGCGGCCCGGGCGCTCACCGCGATGACCCTGATGCGGTTCTGCTACGGGGCCCTGACCGTCACCCTGCTGATGCTCTGCCGCTACGCCTGGTCGGACAACGAATCCGACGGTATGGC
Organism: Streptomyces sp. NPDC003042; assembly: GCF_053591315.1. Classification (NCBI taxonomy): domain Bacteria; kingdom Bacillati; phylum Actinomycetota; class Actinomycetes; order Kitasatosporales; family Streptomycetaceae; genus Streptomyces; species Streptomyces sp. NPDC003042. Next base: position 133,913 of record NZ_JBSFTP010000001.1, on the reverse strand, counting down.
CCTGCTGGGCCTCGCGATCGGGGTCTCCGGCGCCGGATTCTTCGCGGCCGCCGTGGTCACACCCTGGATGGTGGGCCGTCTGGGGACTCTCGGCTGGATCGCCTCGTGTGCGGCCGGCGCCGCGGTCCTCGTACCGGCACTGGGTCTGTTCTTCGAACCCGGACCGATGCTCGTCGCCGCGTTCGTCCTCGGCCTCGCCACGCAAGGCGCCAAGATTTCCACCGACACGGTCGTGCAGTCCCGGGTCGACGACGCGTTCCGGGGGAGGGTCTTCTCCCTCTACGACGTGCTGTTCAACGTCGCGTTCGTCGGGGCGGCCGCAGTGGCGTCCCTCATGCTGCCCCCCGACGGGCGGTCGATCACGCTGATCGTGAGTGTGTCCCTGCTCTACGCCGGCACCGCAGCGCTCATCGCACGCCGGGGGTGATGTTTCACGTGAAACATCACCCCCGGGCCGATCGATGCGATCGGGCGCATCGATGTTTCACGTGAAACATCGAAGCGGAGCGGACGTCAGGCCCGTGTGGCCTGGGCTGCCCACCACTCCTTGAGGGCCGCCACCGCCGCGTCGTGGCCCATCGGCCCGTTCTCCAGCCGAAGCTCCAGCAGGAAGGCATAGGCCTTGCCCACCATCGGGCCGGGGCCGATCTCCAGGACCTGCTGGATGTCGTTGCCGTCCAGGTCGGGCCGGATCGCGTCCAGCTCCTCCTGCTCCTGGAGCTGCGCGATGCGCTCCTCCAGCCCGTCGTACGTACGGGACAGTGCGCCGGCCTTGCGCTTGTTGCGCGTGGTGCAGTCGGACCGGGTCAGCTTGTGCAGCCGGTCCAGCAGCGGACCGGCGTCGCGGACGTAGCGCCGCACCGCGGAGTCGGTCCACTCGCCGTCCCCGTACCCGTGGAAACGCAGGTGGAGTTCCACCAGCCGGGACACGTCCTTGATCATGTCGTTGGAGTACTTCAGCGCGGTCATGCGCTTCTTGGTCATCTTCGCGCCCACCACCTCGTGGTGGTGGAAGGAGACACGGCCGTCGCTCTCGAAGCGGCGGGTGCGGGGCTTGCCGATGTCGTGCAGCAAGGCGGCCAGCCGCAGCACCAGGTCCGGGCCGTCCTCCTCCAGCGCGATCGCCTGCTCCAGGACGATCAGCGAGTGGTCGTAGACGTCCTTGTGCCGGTGGTGCTCGTCGCTCTCCAGCCGCAACGCCGGCAGTTCCGGCAGGATCCGGTCCGCCAGACCGGTGTCCACGAGCAGGCCCAGGCCCTTGCGGGGGTGCGCGGAGAGGATCAGCTTGTTCAGCTCCGCCTGCACCCGCTCCGCCGAGACGATCTCGATCCGGTCGGACATCGCCTTCATGGCCGAAACGACCTCCGGGGCGACCTCGAAGTCCAGCTGCGCGGCGAACCGGGCAGCCCGCAGCATGCGCAGCGGGTCGTCGGAGAAGGACTCCTCGGGGGTGCCGGGGGTCCTCAGCACACCGGCGGCCAGATCCTCCAGACCACCGTGCGGATCGATGAACTCCTGCTCGGGAAGGGCCAGGGCCATGGCGTTGACCGTGAAGTCACGCCGGACCAGGTCCTCCTCGATGGAGTCGCCGTAGGAGACCTCGGGCTTGCGAGAGGTGCGGTCGTACGCCTCCGAGCGGTACGTCGTCACCTCGATCTGGAAGCTCCGTTCGGCACCTTCGACGCGGGCGCCCTTCTGGGCCCCGACGGTGCCGAAGGCGATTCCGACGTCCCATACCGAATCTGCCCACGGCCGGATGATCTTCAGAACCTCCTCGGGACGGGCGTCCGTGGTGAAGTCGAGGTCGTTGCCGAGACGCCCGAGCAGCGCGTCGCGGACCGACCCGCCGACCAGAGCGAGGCGGAAGCCGGCCTCCTGGAATCGGCGGCCGAGCTCGTCGGCGACAGGGGCGACCCGCAGCAGTTCACTGACCGCGCGGCGCTGCACCTGACTCAGGGCACTGGGGTTGTCTTCATTGGCGTTCGGCACAACAGAAAAGGGTACGTGCCCCGCCCGGCATGGGCTTCCTCGTTTTGCGCCGACCCCGGCACACGGTTCCCGCGGAGCCGCCCCGATCATGTGGAGCAAGGCGCGGCACTCGCGCACAGCGCGCCTCGTTACCATGCGTGGACGCACAACCGACGACCATGACACTTCGAGGGACGGGCGAGCGCGTGGCCGAGGCTCCAGACATCCAGGGGGCAGCTCCCGCCCCTGCCCGGCGCCGCCGGCTGCGGCGGGCAGTGATCGTCCTTGCCGGGACGCCGGTGCTGGCCGCCCTGGTCTACGCCCCCGCCCCGCCGGCCCAGGCGGCCGAAGTCTCCGAGGCCGCCGTCGATGTACAGCTGAACGATGTGGTCCCCAGCGCTCCGGTCAAGAGCGACACGCTCACCATCTCGGGGACCGTGGTCAACAACGGCAAAGAGACGATCAAGGGCGCCCACGTCGGACTGCGCGTCGGGCCCATGGCGGGGGACCGGTCGGCCATCGACGAGGTCGCGAACCGCAAGGGCTTCCGGCCGGGTGCGGACCCGGGGGAGATCGACGCCTCTTACGCGGTGAAGATCGACTCGCTCCCCTCCAAGGGCGGCCAGGACTTCACGATCAAGGTCCCCGTCAACAAGCTCGACCTGGGCGCGGACGGGGTCTACCAGCTCGGGGTCTCGCTTTCCGGGGTGACTGACAGCCGCCCGAACGAGCAGGTCCTCGGCATCGAGCGCACCTTCCTGCCCTGGCAGCCGGAGGCAGCCGCCAAGCGGTCCTCGCTCACGTACGTGTGGCCGCTGATCTCGACCACCCGTGTCACGGCGGAGACCGGCTCGGACGAGTTGCAGACCCCGGTCTTCCTCGACGACTCCCTCGCCGACGAGCTGGCGCCGGGCGGCCGCCTGGAACGGATGGTCGCGCTCGGCAAGGACCTGCCCATCACCTGGGTCATCGACCCGGACCTGCTGGCCACCGTCGACTCCATGACCAAGGGCTACCGCGTCCGCAGCCCCGATCCCGGCGGCAAGCCGGTCCAGGGCAGGAACAAGGCCGTCGCCGAGCAGTGGCTGAGCGACCTGGAGAAGGCCGTCCAGGGCAAGAAGGTCGTCGCGCTGCCCTTCGCCGACCCCGACATCGCCTCCCTCGCCCATCGCGGCAAGGACGTCTCGGGCACCCTGGGCCAGCTGCGGCCCGCCACCGACAAGGCGAAGAAGGCCGTCGAGACGGTCCTGCACGTGAACGCGAGCACCGACTTCTCGTGGCCGGTGGACGGCGCCATCGACCCTTCGATCGTCAACGTCGCCACCTCGGCCGGCGCGCACAACGTCCTGACGCGCAGCGACAGCCTCCAGGAGACCGGCACGCTGGGCTACACCCCGTCGGCGGCCCGGCCCATCGGTGCGGGCACCACCGCGGTGGTCGCCGACGCCGAGCTCTCCACGGCCTTCGAGGGCGACATGGTCGGCGCCGGGAATTCCACGCTCGCCGTCCAGCAGTTCCTCGCCCACAGCCTCGCGCTCAACCTGCACCACACCGACGACCAGCGCAGCTACGTGGTCGCGCCGCAGCGGATGCCCACCACCAGCCAGGTGGACACGATGGCGCGCGCCCTGCGCGGGCTCCAGGCCTCCCGCTGGACCCAGCCCGCCGACCTCGAGGTGGCCGCTGCCGCCAAGCCCGACCCCGGCGCCGCCACCCAGGTACCGGGCGCGGGCCAGTACCCCGAAGACCTGGGCAAGCAGGAACTGCCGGTGTCGGCGTTCGAGAAGATCCGCACCACGCAGAACACCCTCGACCACTTCAAGGTGATCCTCACGGCGCCGGACCGCGTCGAGATCCCCTTCGGCAACACCACCAACCGGGAGATGTCCACGTCGTGGCGCGGCCGCCCCGATGAGGCCCGCCGCTACCGGGACCAGGTCCAGGAGTACCTGATCGGCCTCACCGAGAAGGTCAAGGTCATCCCCAAGTCCGACGCCACCTTGTCCGGGCACAGCGCGACCATCCCGGTCAGCGTCCAGAACAGCCTCGTCCAGGACGTCCACCACCTCGTGCTGCGGGTGAAGTCGGCCAACCCCACCCGCCTGATGTTCGGTGAGGCGGAACAGGAAGTCACCGTTCGGGGCGGGCACAGCCAGACGGTGAAATTCACCGCCAACGCCACCGCGAGCGGACCGGTCGAGGTCACCGTGCGGCTCTTCACGAAGGACGGAGTGCCCTACGGCAAGGAACGCACCTTCACCGTGGAGGCCACCGAGATCACCCCCACCGTCATGCTCGTGATCGCTGGTGGTGTACTTCTCCTCGTCCTGGCTGGCATCAAGATGTACGCGAGCCGCAAGCGCGTCGCGGCGCGCGCTGCCTCCGAGGAGAGCACGCAGCAGAGTGACGAGTCCCCGGACACCGGACCGCAAAGCACCGAGGGGTCCGGAACGGGTGAGACAGTGGACCGTTGAGCGATGCCGTGGCCGGTCGGCCTGGGGACGATGAGGTGGGGTTGCGATGAACGCGCCGTACGACGGTGACCGCGCGCAGGGCACTGGTGGGCCGGCGCCCTCCCAGGGCACTGCCACGGGCGCTCCGGTGCCCGGGCAGGGTCCGGCGCCGACGCCCGCACCCGATCACGACCCGTATGTCCAGGAAGCGTACGACTACGACCCGTACCGCTCCCAGGATCTGTCGGCTCAGGATCCCGTCGCCGAAGTCCTCTACGACCGGGCGTCCCACCCTCCGCCGCCGCCGGGCACCTTCCAGGAGCCGGGCCCGCTCTACGCCGCCCCGCAAGCGCCCTCGCACGGCCCCGACCCGCACGTCTGGGCGCAAACCCCGCCGCCCGAGCCTGACGGGCCCTCGCGCCACCTGCCCTACGGCGACCACGCCACCACCACGCAGTTCGTCGGCGTGGACGCGCTCGTCACCAAAGCCGCGGACGAGGAGCCGGAGCCCGACGCCTTCGCGCACCTCTACAGGGACCAGCAGGCGGCCCCCCGCACCCCGGCCGAGGACGCTCCCGTCGCCGCACCCGCACCGGCCAAGCCCGCCGGGCGGGCCTCCAGCCTGCTCAAGTCGAGCGCCCTGATGGCGGCCGGCACGATCGTCTCGCGCCTCACCGGTTTCGGTCGCACCCTGGTGGTCGCCGGCGCCATCGGTGTCACCACCCTCAACGACACCTACCAGGTCGCCAACACCCTGCCCACGATGATCTACGTGCTGGTGGGCGGCGGCGCCCTCAACGCGGTCTTCATCCCGCAGCTGGTCCGCGCGATGAAGAACGACGAGGACGGCGGAGAGGCGTACGCCAACCGGCTGCTGACCCTCGTCGTGGTCCTGCTGGGCGCGGTCACCACCATCTGCGTCCTCGCGGCCCCGCTGTTCATCGGCATGATGTCGCAGAAGATCGCCGACGATCCGCAGCGGCTCGAGGTCGCCGTCGCCTTCGCCCAGTACTGCCTGCCCACGATGTTCTTCATGGGCGTCCATGTGGTCCTCGGTCAGATCCTCAACGCACGCGGCAGGTTCGGCGCGATGATGTGGACCCCGGTCCTCAACAACATCGTCGTCATCGCCACCTTCAGCGCCTTCATCTGGGCCTTCGGCGGCTTCACCGCCTCCGGCATGGACGAGGCGAGCATCACCCCCGAGGGCGTCCGCCTGCTGGGCCTCGGCACCCTGCTCGGCCTCGTCGTCCAGTCCCTCGCGATGCTGCCCTACCTGCGCGAAGCCGGCTTCAAGCCGCGCCTGCGCTTCGACTGGAAGGGCCAGGGCCTCGGCAAGGCCGCCGGACTGGCCAAGTGGACGTTCTTCTTCGTCCTCGCCAACCAGATCGGCCTCGTCGTCGTCACCCAGCTCGCCACCTGGGCCGGCGACGTCGCCGACAAGCAGGGCCATGGCGGCACCGGTATCACCGGTTACAACTACGCGCTGCTGCTGTGGCAGATGCCGCAGGCCATCATCACCGTCTCCGTCATGACCGCGGTCCTGCCCCGCATTTCCCGCTCGGCGCACGACGGGGACGCCGCGGCCGTACGCGACGACATCTCCTACGGGCTGCGCACCTCGGCCGTCGCGATCGTGCCCTGCGCCTTCGCGTTCCTCGCCCTGGGCGTCCCGATGTCCACCCTGCTCTACGCCGGGTCGGGCGCCGCGGACGCACGGAACATCGGCTTCATCCTGATGGCCTTCGGCCTCGGACTGATCCCGTACTCCGTCCAGTACGTCGTCCTGCGCGGCTTCTACGCCTACGAGGACACCCGGACGCCGTTCTACAACACCGTCATCGTCGCCGCCGTCAACGCCGGTGTCTCCGCCGCCGCGTTCTTCGTCCTCCCCGCGCGCTGGGCCGTCGTCGGCATGGGCGCCGCCTACGGACTCGGCTACGCCGTCGGCGTCGGCGTCGCCTGGCGGCGGCTGAAGAACCGCCTCGGCGGTGACCTCGACGGCGCCCACGTGATGCGCACCTACACGCGTCTGATCGGCGCCTGCATCCCGGCCGCCGCCGTGGCGGGGGCCGCCGCGTACGGGGTCACCCAGTGGCTGGGCAGCGGAGTCACCGGCTCTCTCGCCTCCCTCGTCGCGGGTGTCATCGCCCTGGCCGCGGTGTTCCTCGTCGCCGCCAAGCGGATGCGGATCGAAGAGCTCAACGCCATGGTCGGCATGGTCCGCGGACGCCTGGGGCGCTGATGCGCACAACCGTCAGCCCCCCTCGCGTGTCGTGCATAGCGGCGGACTGTGGGCACAATTGGCATGGCTTCGCAGACTGGCCGACAGCGCGCAACGGATGGGGAGGCGGGGACGACGGTGGCGGAACGTAGCACGGCTGCCGTCGACGTGGCCGACAACAGCGGCGACCAGCCGCTGGCCGCAGATGCGGCCAAGGCCACGGCCGACGGGGTGGACACCCAGAACGGACGAGCCGCGGACGGATCCATGCCCGACAAGGACGGCGAACGCAACAGCACGGCCCCCACGGCCGCACCGGAACTCCACAGCGGCCACAAGCTCGCGAGGCGCTACCGCCTCGAAGAGTGCGTCACCCGTCTGGACGGATTCAGCAGCTGGCGCGCCATGGACGAGAAGCTGCGCCGCGCCGTGGGCGTCCATCTCCTGCCGGCCGACCACCCGAGGGCCCGCTCCGTCCTGGCCGCCGCCCGCTCCTCCGCTCTGCTCGGCGACCCCCGGTTCGTCCAGGTCCTCGACGCGGTGGAGGAGAACGACCTCGTCTACGTCGTCCACGAGTGGCTGCCCGACGCGACCGAACTGACTTCCCTCCTCGCCGCCGGTCCTCTGGAAGCCCACGACGCCTACCAGTTGGTGAGCCAGGTCTCCCAGGCCATGGCCGCCGCGCACCGCGAGGGGCTGGCCCACCTGCGCCTGACGCCCAGCGCGATACTGCGCACGTCCTCGGGCCAGTACCGCATCCGCGGCCTCGCGGTGAACGCCGCCCTGCGCGGCATCACCAGCGAGACGCCGCATCAGGCCGACACCGAGGCCATCGGCGCACTGCTGTACGCCGCCCTCACGCAGCGCTGGCCCTACGAGAACGACGCCTACGGCCTCACCGGCCTGCCCAAGGGCGTCGGCCTGATCGCCCCGGACCAGGTCCGCGCCGGCGTCCACCGGGGCCTCGGGGAACTCGCCATGCGCGCCCTGGCCAACGACGGGGCCACCGCGTCCCGTCAGGAACCCGCCTGCACCACCCCGGAGGAGCTGGCCAAGGCCGTCGCCGCGATGCCCCGCATCCGGCCGCCGGAGCCTGCCTTCACCGCACCCCCGGAGTACCAGCACACCACCTACCAGCAGGGCAGTTACGGGCGGTCCATGGCCCCTGGCGGGCCCACCGCCCAGATCGTTACGCCCGTACCGCCGCCGCCTCCGCTGCAGAGCCCGACCGGCCGGGCCCTCAAGTGGGGCGTCGCCGCCCTGCTGATCGCCGCGCTCGGCCTGGGCAGCTGGCAGCTCGCCGACACCCTCCTGCGTGGCAACCAGAGCAGCAACACCGACACCGACACCAGCCCCGCGCAGCCCAAGACCGACGACACCCCGAAGAAGACCGAGCCCGTCCAGCTGGCCATCAAGCACGCCGAGGAGTACTACCCGGACAGCAGCGCGCAGAATGCCGAAGGCGCCTCGAACAGCCACGACGACGACCCCTCCTCGTACTGGCGGACCAGGTCGTACGAGGACGGGCCGGACATGGGCTCCTACAAGCGGGGCCTCGGCCTCGTCTATGACCTCGGCTCGGAGCGGGAGGTCAAGGCCGCCTCGATAGCGTTCAAATTCGGCGGCGACCACACCACCGCCACGATCTACGCGAGCACCAACATGTCGTCGTCGACGCCGATCAGCGCCATGCAGAAGATCGCCACCGGCACCACCTCCGGCAAGCAGCTCAGCCTTGCCACGGACACCCCGGTCAAGACGCGCTACGTGGTGCTGTGGCTCACCGCCATGCCGAAGTCCGGCCCCTACGAATACAGCGGTGCCGGCTACAAGCAGGCCATCACCGATGTGAAGTTCACCGGCTGACGCACGGCAGGGGAGGCCCACCGTTGGACGACGTGACAACCGGCGGCCGCAGCGACCAGGAACTCCTGGCCCTGCACGCCGGTGGAGACCCCGACGCCTTCGGTGAGCTCGTACGCCGCCACCGCGACCGGCTGTGGGCCGTCGCGCTGCGGACCCTCGGTGACCGGGAAGAGGCCGCCGACGCCGTGCAGGACGCCCTGGTCTCCGCCTACCGGGCCGCCCATACCTTCCGCGGCGAGTCGGCCGTCACCACCTGGCTGCACCGCATCACGGTCAACGCATGCCTCGACCGCGCTCGCAAGGCCGCCTCCCGCCGGACCTCGCCCCTCGACGACATGGACCGCCTGGAGCGCCTTCTGGAGCCCCACGAGTCCGCCGAGGCCCCCGCGGAGCGTCAGGACCTCCACCGCCAGCTCCTGGCCGCCCTCAGTACCCTCCCGCCCGATCAGCGGGCCGCGCTCGTCCTCGTGGACATGCAGGGGTACCCCGTCGCCGAAGCCGCCCTCATCCTCGGTGTCCCCACAGGCACCGTGAAGAGCCGGTGCGCGCGGGGCCGGGCGAAACTCGTCCCGCTGCTCACTCATCTGCGCACGAACGCCGGGGATAACACCGCCGCGGAACGGGGAAGGAACCGGACGCCGGGGACATCCGTCCCACCAGCGGCAGACTCCAAGGATTCCGGCACGAGGGATCCAGACCCAGACGCTGTGAAGGGCGGAGGTGGACGACCGTGAGCCCCACGACCGGCACGACCCGGCACCCGGAGGTCTCGGAGATCTCCGACCTGACCGAAGGACTGCTCTCCCCGTCCCGCACCGCCGAAGTGCGCCGCCATCTCGGGGACTGTGCCCTGTGCGCCGACGTACGCACCTCCCTCCAGGAGATCCGGTCCCTCCTCGGCACCCTTCCGGGGCCGCCGCGGATGCCCTCCGCCATCGCCGGTCGGATCGATGCCGCCCTCGCCGCCGAGGCGCTCCTCGACGCGACGAGCTCCCGGTCCACCCCCGCACCCGCCCGCACCGACAGCACCGACGGCACCGACCGCGATGTTTCACGTGAAACATCGCCCGCCGCCGTCGGCCGGCGCGAGGACCGCCGTCCCACCGGTCACCCCTCCGGCTCGACCGGCCCCGGCCGGCGTCGCGCCCGCCGCCGGATCGCGCTCCTCGCCGGCCTCGCCGGGGCCGCCGCCTGCGCCCTCGGTGTCTTCCTGGTCAGCGGACTCACCGGCACGGCCTCCCATGACACCGCCACGCACGGCGACGCCGCGAGCGCTTCCAGCCGCTCGGTGGAAGGCGAGTACACCGCTCAGGGCCTCCAGGACAAGGTCCGGCAGCTCCTCGCCGTCGGGACCGCCGGGACGGACATGCGGAGCGCGCCGGCGGAGACCGACAAGACCATGGGGCTGGAGAACGCCTCCCCCGGTCTGGCTCCCTCCGACCGGCAGGCTCCGCCGGAGTCCTCCCCGGTCCCGCCCTGCGTCCGGCAGTCCATCGGCCGGGCCGACATCCCGCTCGCCGCCGAACTCGGGACCTACCAGGGCACGGCCGCCTACCTCGTCGTACTGCCACATGCCGGCGACTCCGCCCGGGTGGACGCCTACTTGGTGTCCGCCAGTTGCGCGGACGCCCCCTCACGGACACCGGAAAAGCCTCTTCTGACCAGCACGTACCCACGGCCCTGACACGTGCGGGTCCTGTCCTGGACAAGCTGGGAATGCACGCGCCGTAGGATCCGTTGGGTGGGGTGAGAGTCCGAACCGGCCCCCGGTAGGCAGCACGCAGTCCGCAGAGACGAGGAAAGCACCCGTGAGCGACGTTCGAAACGTGATCATCATCGGCTCCGGGCCGGCCGGTTACACGGCCGCCCTGTACACCGCACGCGCTTCGCTCAACCCCCTGGTCTTCGAAGGGGCCGTCACCGCCGGTGGCGCGCTGATGAACACCACCGAGGTCGAGAACTTCCCTGGTTTCCAGGACGGCATCATGGGGCCGGACCTCATGGACAACATGCGCGCCCAGGCGGAGCGTTTCGGCGCCGAACTCGTCCCGGACGACATCGTGGCCGTGGACCTCACCGGTGAGATCAAGACCGTGACCGACACCGCCGGCACCGTGCATCGTGCCAAGGCCGTCATCGTCACGACCGGCTCCCAGCACCGCAAGCTCGGCCTGCCGAACGAGGACACCCTCTCCGGCCGCGGTGTCTCCTGGTGCGCCACCTGCGACGGGTTCTTCTTCAAGGAGCAGGACATCGCCGTGGTCGGTGGCGGTGACACCGCGATGGAGGAGGCGACCTTCCTCTCCCGCTTCGCCAAGTCGGTCACCATCATCCACCGCCGTGACAGCCTGCGTGCCTCCAAGGCCATGCAGGACCGCGCCTTCGCCGACCCGAAGATCTCCTTCGCCTGGGACAGCGAGGTCGCCGCGATCCACGGCGAGCAGAAGCTCTCCGGTCTGACCCTGCGCAACACCAAGACCGGTGAGACCTCCGAGCTGCCCGTGACCGGCCTCTTCATCGCCGTCGGACACGACCCGCGCACCGAGCTCTTCACCGGGCAGCTGGACCTCGACGACGAGGGCTACCTCAAGGTCGACGCGCCGTCCACGCGCACGAACATCACCGGTGTCTTCGGCGCCGGCGACGTCGTGGACCACACCTACCGCCAGGCGATCACGGCGGCGGGCACCGGCTGCGCCGCCGCTCTCGACGCCGAGCGTTTCCTCGCCGCCCTCGCGGATGCCGAGCACGCGCACGCGACCGTCTGATCCCCCCGCTCCACCCCTCACCCCACACCCCGCAGGAATAAGGAGGCCGCTGTGGCCGGCACCCTCAAGAACGTGACCGACGCCGACTTCGACACCGAGGTCCTCGCCAGCGACAAGCCCGTGCTGGTGGACTTCTGGGCAGCCTGGTGCGGCCCGTGCCGCCAGATCGCGCCGTCCCTCGAGGCCATCGCCGCCGAGTACGGCGATCAGATCGAGATCGTCAAGCTGAACATCGACGAGAACCCGGCGACGGCCGCCAAGTACGGCGTCATGTCCATCCCGACCCTGAACGTCTACAAGGGCGGTGAGGTCGCCAAGACCATCGTCGGCGCCAAGCCGAAGGCTGCCATCCTGCGTGACCTCTCGGACTTCGTCGAGGTCAAGGCCGTCTGACGGACACACCGCACGTGAAACGGGGCCGCCCCTCCAGGGGCGGCCCCGTTCGCGCATCCGGACTCACCGCTCACAGCGGACGCAGCACCGGCTCCTTGCGCGCCCCGCCGAGCAGCCGGTCCAGCGCGAGCTCCACGTCTTCCTTCCACGACAGCGTCGTGCGCAGGTCCAGCCGCAGGCGCGGGTGCGCCGGATGCGGGCGGACCGTCTTGAAGCCCACGGCCAGCAGGTGGTCGGCCGGCAGCAGGCAGGCAGGCCGCTCCCACCGGGCGTCGCCGAACGCCTCGATCGCTTTGAATCCCCGCCGCAGCAGATCCTTGGCGACCGTCTGGACCATCACCCGCCCCAGCCCCTGGCCTTGATACCCCGGCATGATCCACGCCGTGATCAGCTGCACCGCGTCAGGGGAGACCGGACTGGTCGGAAACGAGGCAGCGCGCGGCACGTAGGCAGGCGGTGCGTACAGCACGAACCCCACCGGGACCTCGTCCACGTAGACCACCCGGCCACAGGAACCCCAGTCCAGCAGGACGGCGGAGATCCAGGCTTCCTTCTCCAGCTCCGCAGTGCCCGCCTTCACGGCGGACTCACCACTGACGGGATCCAGTTCCCAGAACACACAGGACCGGCAACGCCTGGGCAGGTCCCCGAGGTTGTCCAGCGTGAGCGGTACCAGCCGACGACCCATGACGGCATCGTATCCACTGACCACCCCTTCTTCGAGTGCGGACAGCCCCGGCACGGCAAAGCAAAAGGGCGGACCGCACCGGCTTCGACCGGCACGATCCGCCCCTCGTCGGCCCGGACTACTCCCCGGAAAGGCCCTGCTCCAGCACTCGGCCCTCGCCCGGCGCCAGCGTCCCCAGAATCCGTTCCAGATCCTCCATGGACGCGAACTCGACGGTGATCTTGCCCTTCTTCTGGCCCAGATCCACCTTCACCCGCGTTTCGAACCGGTCCGACAACCGTGTCGCCAGCTCGCTGAGCGCCGGAGCCACCCGGGCGCCCGCCCGCGGGCCCTTCGACTTCACCCCACTCGAAGGCTCCGAGGCCATCAGCGTCACGATCTCCTCGACCGCGCGCACCGACAGACCCTCGGCCACGATGCGGTGCGCGAGCCGGTCCTGTTGCTCGGAGTCCTCCACCGAGAGCAGTGCCCGCGCGTGACCCGCCGACAGCACACCTGCTGCCACCCTGCGCTGCACCGAGGGGGAGAGCCTCAGCAGCCGCAGTGTGTTCGAGACCTGGGGACGGGAACGGCCGATCCGGTCGGCCAGCTGGTCGTGCGTGCAGTTGAAGTCCTGGAGCAGCTGGTCGTACGCGGCCGCCTCCTCCAGGGGGTTCAAGTTCGCCCGATGCAGGTTCTCCAGGAGCGCGTCCAGCAGAAGCTTCTCGTCGTCCGTCGCCCGGATGATCGCCGGGATGCGCTCCAGCCCGGCCTCGCGGCACGCGCGCCAGCGGCGCTCACCCATGATCAGCTCATAGCGGCCCGGCGCCGACTGCCGTACGACCACCGGCTGGAGCAGACCGACCTCCTGGATGGAGGTCACCAGCTCCGACAGCGCGTCCTCGTCGAACACCTCACGCGGCTGGCGCGGGTTCGGCTTGATCGAGTCCATCGGGAGTTCCGCGAACGTCGCCCCCGCCACCTCGTTGGTCTCCGGCTCGGCCGGCAAAGCGACGCCCGCCGATGCCTCCCTCGATGTTTCACGTGAAACATCGGCCTGCGCCAGCGAAGCGAGCTTCGCCGCGGCGATGCCTCGCTCCGATGTCAGCACCGGCAGGGCCGAAGGAGACGTGGACCCCTCACCCACCCCCGGCGTCCTTTCCTGCGGAGCCGCCGGAATCAACGCGCCGAGCCCCCGCCCCAGACCTCTACGTCGCTCGCTCACTGGATCCCCTCCGCCACACTCTGCGTGCTGTTCATGCCCGTGCCCACATGGGCGTGCTGGGCGTCGTACTGGATTCCGGCCCCCCGCAGCGCGATCTCCCGCGCCGCCTCCAGGTAGGAGAGGGAACCGCTGGAACCCGGGTCGTACGTGAGTACCGTCTGCCCGTAGCTCGGGGCCTCCGAGATACGCACCGACCTGGGAATGCTCGTGCGCAGCACTTCCTTGCCGAAGTGGGTGCGCACCTCCTCCGCCACCTGAGAGGCCAGCCGCGTCCTGCCGTCGTACATCGTCAGCAGGATCGTCGAGACGTGCAGCGTCGGGTTCAGGTGCGCCCGCACGAGGTCCACATTGCGCAGCAGCTGACCCAGTCCCTCCAGCGCGTAGTACTCGCATTGGATCGGGATCAGCACCTCCGCGCCGGCCACCATGGCGTTGACGGTCAGCAGGCCCAGGGAGGGCGGGCAGTCGATCAGGATGTAGTCGAGCGGCTGCTCGTACGCCTGGATCGCCCGCTGGAGCCGACTCTCACGGGCCACCAGCGACACCAGCTCGATCTCGGCACCCGCCAGGTCGATCGTAGCCGGAGCACAGAAGAGCCCCTCCACATCGACCACCGGCTGGACGACCTCCAGCAGCGGCCGGCTGTCCACGAGTACGTCGTAGATGGACGGCACGTCCGCGTGATGGTCGATACCCAGCGCCGTGGAGGCATTGCCCTGCGGGTCGAGGTCGATGACGAGGACCCGCGCACCGTGCAGAGCGAGCGAGGCCGCCAGGTTCACGGTCGTCGTGGTCTTTCCGACGCCGCCCTTCTGGTTGGCCACCACCATGACCCGGGTCCGCGGAGGCCGCGGCAGACGAGCGCCGGCACGCCCCAGCGCCTCGACCGCCAGCTGGGCGGCCCGGCCGATGGGGGTGTCGTCGTCGTTGTCGTCGTTGTCTACGAGGGGCGGAGGCAATGTTTCACGTGAAACATCCTCGCCCGGCGATTCAGAGCGGGGACCGGGGACCGGATCGGCCATCGGCCCCGCGAGGTTGGCGTCGGACCGCACGGTGTCACTCTCCTCGGCAGCGGGCTCGCGATGGAGAGAGCCTGCCATGTCACCAGGGTCGCGAACCAGCGGGGCCCGTACTTCTGTGGAGGAATCCACCGTTGTGGACAACTCTGTAACCCCCGCGGCCTTGCGGTGACGGGGGGCCGCAGCCGCACGGCCGCGGCTGATGATTCCGTGCAGCAGAGAGCGACGTTTCACGTGAAACAAGATGCCCGGACGGGGACTTCAGGCCGCTACGACACTCCGAAATGCATACCTATAGGGCCCACACGCCCGAAATCTCCGCCGGAACCGCGTGCCTGGCACGGTCAACGACGCCTGCGCGTCGTCCGTCCTACTCGCGCGGCCTTAGCCCGCTTGGCCGCGAACCTCACCCCACCGGGGCTTTCTCCGACCTCGACCCGGATCACCGTGGACAGGGGATCCACGACACCGGCGCCCACATGAAGCACCGAGGTCTTCACCACACCGAGCTTCGCCAGCGCGGCCTTAGCCGCCACCAGCTCCTCCTCCGCAGTGTCACCCTTCAGCGCCAGCATCTCCCCGTACGGACGCAGCAGCGGCACGCCCCAGCCCGCCAGCCGGTCCAGGGGGGCCACCGCCCGAGCCGTCACCACGTGCACCGGCTGGACCTTGCCGAGAACCTCCTCGGCCCGCCCGCGCACCACCGTCACGTGGTCCAGCCCCAGCAGCTCCACAGCTTCCTGGAGGAAGTTCGTACGGCGCAGCAGCGGCTCCAGCAGCGTGATCTTCAGATCCCGCCGGACGAGAGCCAGCGGGATACCGGGCAGACCCGCACCCGAGCCCACATCGCACACGGTGACGCCCTCGGGCACCACCTCGGACAGCACCGCGCAGTTCAGCAGGTGCCGCTCCCACAGCCGGGGCACCTCACGCGGGCCGATCAGACCGCGCTTGACCCCCGCATCCGCGAGCAGCTCCGCATACCGCACAGCTTCCGGGAAAAACTCACCGAACACCGCGCGCGCCTCTTCAGGCGCCGGGGGAAGCTCTGCTGCCTCCGTCACGGGGACCGTCCTTCCGTACAGAACCGCTACCGCTCAAACCGTGTGGTTCAACTGTCAGGCTTACAAACATCGGCCCCGCCTGCGACACAGACGGGGCCGACCATTCAATGCTCCGGTCAGGCCGGGAGCACAACGACGAAGCGCTGCGGCTCCTCGCCCTCGGACTCGCTCTTGAGACCGGCGGCCGCCACGGCGTCGTGGACGACCTTCCGCTCGAACGGCGTCATCGGAGCCAGCTTCAGCGGCTCACCCGAGGCCTTCACGTCCGCCGCTGCCTGGGCGCCCAGGGCCGTCAGCTCCTCGCGCTTCTTCGCCCGGAAGCCGTCGATGTCCAGCATCAGCCGGCTGCGGTCACCGGTCTCCCGGTGCACGGCGAGGCGCGTCAGCTCCTGCAGAGCCTCCAGAACCTCACCGTCGCGGCCCACGAGCTTCTGCAGATCGCGGCTGGGGGAGTCACTGACGATCGACACCGCGGCCCGGTCGGCCTCGACGTCCATGTCGATGTCACCGTCCAGGTCGGCGATGTCCAGCAGACCCTCAAGGTAGTCGGCCGCGATCTCACCCTCCTGCTCGAGGCGGGTCAGGGTGTCGCCACTCTCAGCGGCGGCGGTGGTGGTGCCTTCCGTCACGGGAGGGACTCCTTCTTACTTCTTGGAGGGCTTGCTGGGGGGCGTCTGACGCTTCGACTTCGTCTGCCGCTTCGGCTGCTGCCGCTTCGTGGCGACACCGCCGCTCGCGGCGTCCGCGTCCGCGGTGGCTTCAGAACTCTTGATCACGGAGCCGTCCGCCTGAGCGGCCATGCCCTGCTTCGTCAGCGCGGTGATGAACTTGCGCTCGTTGTCGTTGCGGTCCGGGCCCTTGGCCACGATCGCCGCGACGATCTTCCTCTTGCTCCGGCCCTTGACGTTGCCGTGCGCGCTGACCTGCTTCAGCAGACGGGTCAGGTACTGGTCCTGCGCCATGCTGCCCGGCGTCGGGTTCTGGTTGATCACGTACATCTGCTGACCCATGGTCCACACGTTCGTGGTCAGCCAGTAGACGAGAACACCGACGGGGAAGTTGATGCCCATGACCGCGAAGATCACGGGGAAGATGTACATCAGCATCTTCTGCTGCTGCATGAACGGCGTCTTGACCGACAGGTCGACGTTCTTCTGCATCAGCTGACGCTGGGTGTAGAACTGCGACAGCGACATCAGGATGATCATGATGGCGGTGACGACACGCACATCGACGATCGAGGCGTTCAGTTCCGCGACCTTCGCGGCACTGTCGGTGAACGTCGCCGCGAGCGGCGCCCCGAAGATGTGTGCCTCACGCGCGCTCGCCAGGAGCGGCCCGTCGATCTCGCCGATCTCCTTGCCGCTGGCGATGCTCGAAAGCACGTGGTACAGCGCGAAGAAGAACGGGGACTGCGCCAGGATGGGAAGGCACGAGGAGAGCGGGTTGGTACCCGTCTCCTTGTACAGCTTCATCATCTCTTCGGACTGACGCTGCTTGTCGTTCTTGTAGCGCTCCTGGATCACCTTCATCTTCGGCTGGAGCGCCTGCATGCCCCGCGTCGCCTTGATCTGCTTCACGAAGAGCGGGATCAGACAGATACGGATCAAAATCACCAGAGACACGATGGACAGGCCCCAGGCCCACCCACTGTTCTCACCGAAGACCGCTCCGTACAGCGTGTGGAACTGGACGATGATCCACGAGACAGGTGTGGTGATAAAGCTGAACAGGCTGGCAATCGTGTCCACTAATCAGGCTCCTTGAGCATTGCGAGATCTACGCAACGCACTGCGCAGCTGCTCGTGCCAACGCGGGCGTTTCCGGGGTGGGACATGATCCACACCACCCGGGGACCACGGATTGCACCGCAGGATCCGCCAGGCGGTCAGAACCGTCCCCTTCACCGCACCATGCCGGTCGATGGCCGTGTACCCGTAGTGCGAACACGACGGGTAGTAGCGGCACACCGGTCCGAGCAGCGGACTGATCGTCCACTGGTACAGCTTGATCAAAGCGAGCAGCGGGTACTTCATCGAGCCACGCCTCCCAGCAGCCGCGCCAGGGCGGCGTCCAGGTCACGGGCCAGCTCGTCGAGGCCGGCATCGCCCGCTCCGGGCAAAGCCCGCACCACCACCAGGCTACCGGCGGGCAGCTGAGCCAGCCGGTCGCGGACAAGATGGCGCAAACGGCGCTTCACCCGATTACGGACGACCGCGACGCCAACAGCCTTGCTGACGACGAAACCCGCACGCGGCGAGGGATGGATCTCCCCCGGCGCGTGCGGGTCCGTTGCACCGCTTGTACGTAGGTGGACGACAAGGAGCGGGCGTCCAGCCCGCCGGCCTCGGCGTACCGCGCTCGCGAAGTCTTCACGCCGCCTCAGCCGATTTTCGGGAGACAGCACGACGTCACGACCTGCGCGTTGTTACGCGGAAAGGGCGGCGCGGCCCTTGCCACGACGGTTCGCAAGGATCGCGCGACCGGCACGGGTACGCATCCGCAGGCGGAAGCCGTGGGTCTTGGCACGACGACGGTTGTTCGGCTGGAAGGTGCGCTTGCTCACTCGGGGGCTCCAGAGAATGAATCGTTGAGGCGGAACATCGCCTGGCTGTCACCGTGCGCCCACGAGGAACTCGCGTGTTCGCCCGAGTGGACACCGCTAATGATCACTAGGAGTGACCTACGCCCATCGGTAGGCAGGCGGCAGCAGCCATCGACAACTCGACCTCGTTACGGTACGCGCGGCTACGCCATCCGGTCAAACCGAGCCCGGCCTGCCGCACACTGTGCACAGGCTGTGGACAACGACTTGAACCCTGACCACCGGCCTGACTACCGTTGCCTGATCCCTGTTTTTTTGTCCCGACCGTCCCAAAGAACCACACATTCGTGGGACGGGACCTGTGAGAGAGCGTGCCCTGTGGCTGACGTACCTGCCGATCTTGCCGCAGTGTGGCCACGCGTGCTCGAGAAGCTTCTCGGGGAGGGTCAGCAAGGCATCGAGCCGAAGGACAAGCAGTGGGTCGAACGCTGCCAGCCGCTCGCCCTCGTCGCCGACACCGCCCTGCTCGCCGTCCCCAATGAATGGGGCAAGCGCGTCCTGGAGGGCCGTCTCGCTCCGCTCATCAGCGACGCGCTCAGCCGGGAGTGCGGCCGGCCCATCCGGATCGCCATCACCGTGGACGACTCCGCCGGCGAGCCCTCGCCGTCCGCCCCCCAGCACGAGGGCTACGAGCCGTACGGCGGCCAGCGCCCCGGCGGCCACACCGGACCGGGCGGACCGGGCGGCCCGGGGGACGACCAGCTCCCCTCCGCCCGCCCCGCCTACCCGGACTACCAGCAGCAGCGCCCGGAGCCCGGCGCCTGGCCCCGCGGCGGCCAGCAGGACGAGTACGGCTGGCAGCAACAGCGCCTCGGTGGATTCCCGGAGCGCGACCCGTACGCCTCCCCGCAGCCCGGCTACCTCCAGCAGCCGGAGCCCGGCGGCTACGACCAGGGCGGCTACGAGCAGCAGAAGTACGAGCCCCAGCGCTACGAGCAGCAGCAGTACGAGCAGCCCGCTCCGCGCCCGGCGCCCGGCCGGCCCTCGCCGCCCCAGGCCCCGCCCGGCGGCGGCTCCTCCTCCGGCCCGCTGGAACCGACCGCCCGGCTGAACCCCAAGTACCTCTTCGACACCTTCGTCATCGGCGCTTCCAACCGCTTCGCGCACGCCGCCGCGGTGGCCGTCGCCGAGGCGCCGGCGAAGGCGTACAACCCCCTCTTCATCTACGGGGAGTCGGGCCTCGGCAAGACGCACCTGCTGCACGCCATCGGGCACTACGCGCGCAGCCTCTACCCGGGCACCCGCGTGCGGTACGTGAGCTCGGAGGAGTTCACCAACGAGTTCATCAACTCGATCCGCGACGGCAAGGGCGACGCCTTCCGCAAGCGCTACCGCGAGATGGACATCCTGCTCGTCGACGACATCCAGTTCCTCGCGAGCAAGGAGTCGACGCAGGAGGAGTTCTTCCACACCTTCAATACGCTCCACAACGCGAACAAGCAGATCGTGCTGTCCTCGGACCGGCCGCCCAAGCAGCTCGTCACCCTGGAGGACCGGCTGCGGAACCGCTTCGAGTGGGGCCTGATCACCGACGTCCAGCCGCCCGAGCTGGAGACCCGGATCGCGATCCTGCGCAAGAAGGCCGTCCAGGAGCAGCTCAACGCCCCGCCGGAGGTGCTGGAGTTCATCGCCTCCCGCATCTCGCGCAACATCCGCGAGCTGGAGGGGGCGCTGATCCGGGTCACGGCCTTCGCGAGCCTCAACCGGCAGCCGGTCGACCTGGGTCTGACCGAGGACGTCCTCAAGAACCTGATCCCGGGCGGCGAGGACAGCGCGCCCGAGATCACCGCCTCCGACATCATGGCGGCCACCGCCGACTACTTCGGGCTCACCGTGGACGACCT
Organism: Streptomyces sp. NPDC003042; assembly: GCF_053591315.1. Classification (NCBI taxonomy): domain Bacteria; kingdom Bacillati; phylum Actinomycetota; class Actinomycetes; order Kitasatosporales; family Streptomycetaceae; genus Streptomyces; species Streptomyces sp. NPDC003042. The sequence continues at coordinate 113,817 of NZ_JBSFTP010000001.1, read as the reverse complement.
GTGCGGCTCCTCGCGCAGCCGGGTCCTGGTCACCGCCCGGCAGATCGCCATGTACCTGTGCAGGGAGCTCACGGACCTGTCACTGCCCAAGATCGGGGCCCAGTTCGGAGGCCGCGACCACACCACCGTCATGCACGCGGACCGCAAGATCCGCGCCCTCATGGCGGAACGCCGGTCCATCTACAACCAGGTAACGGAGCTCACGAACCGCATCAAGAACGCCTGAGGCGGACTCCCGGTGGCCGCGTCGGGGCCTCCTCACACCCCAAGACAGGGCGCTTCCGGAGCGAACCGGGGGCGCCCTTCTTCGTCCGTGCGCCTGCGGTCTGTTCGAATACGCCCCCTGAAGGGCAAGTCATCCACAGATTGGCCGACTTTCTTCCGTCCACAGACTGGGGACAGGCCCCGTCACCCACAAAGTTGTCCACAGGGCCCGGCCTTGAGGGCCCATCAGGGCAGGTCACTCCCCTGTGGAATTGTGCGCAAGCGTTGTCCACAGCCTGTGGACAGAAAAACCGTCCACAGGGCCGTCCACGCCTCTGTCCACCGCTGACCCACAGGATCCCCGATGCTGTGCACAGGATCCGAGCGGTTCTCCACACCGTTGTCCACTGTTCGGCAACCAGGCACCTCCTGTCACCGCCCCGAGTGAAAGCCGTCACACGGATGTCGACGTTTGGTCTGTGGACCACTGGGGAAAACCTGGGGACGCACCTGTGGAGTAATCGGGGTCACCTGGGGACGGCCTGTGCAGAACTTTTTGTTCTCCACAGAGATGCCAGGTTGTCCACCGGCGCCACCCACAGGGTGTGGGGATAAAAAACCGGGGCTGACCTGCAAAAACAGGGTTATCCACCGTATCCACAGGCCCTACTACTACTCCCATGGATAGATAGGCCGGATTCGGTTTTCAAGCAGGTCCTGTGCACAACTCGGCGGATCGCCGTCCCGACGCCCCGCTCCCGACTTGACCGCCAGCCGCGACGACTGTCGGCGCCGTACGTCAGACTGGTCCCCGGCATCGGTCGAGGCATCGACGAGCCGACGACGAAGGCCGGCAGACGAGCGAGCAACAGCAGGAGGCGGTTCCGGTGAAGATCCGGGTGGAGCGCGACGTACTGGCGGAGGCGGTGGCCTGGGCTGCCCGCAGCCTCCCGGCCCGGCCGCCGGTACCCGTCCTCGCAGGCCTGCTGCTCAAGGCCGAGGACGGCCTGCTGAGCCTCTCCGGCTTCGACTACGAGGTCTCGGCCCGCGTCTCCGTCGAGGCCGACGTGGAGGAGGACGGCACCGTCCTGGTCTCCGGCCGGCTCCTCGCCGACATCTGCCGCGCCCTGCCCAACCGCCCGGTGGAGATTTCCACAGAGGGTGTACGGGCGACCGTGGTCTGCGGCTCCTCGCGATTCACACTCCACACCCTGCCTGTGGAGGAATACCCGGCGCTGCCGCAGATGCCGACCGCGACCGGCACCGTGCCCGGCGAGGTCTTCGCCTCCGCCGCCGCCCAGGTCGCCATCGCCGCCGGCCGCGACGACACGCTGCCCGTGCTGACCGGTGTCCGCATCGAGATCGAGGGCGACCGCGTCACCCTGGCCTCCACCGACCGCTACCGCTTCGCGGTCCGCGAGTTCCTGTGGAAGCCGGAGAACCCGGACGTCTCGGCCGTGGCCCTGGTGCCCGCCAAGACGCTCCTGGACACCGCCAAGTCCCTGACCAGCGGTGACACCGTCACCATCGCGCTGTCGAGCTCCGGCCAGGGCGAGGGCCTCATCGGCTTCGAGGGCGCGGGCCGCCGTACGACGACCCGGCTGCTCGAGGGCGACCTGCCGAAGTACCGCACGCTCTTCCCGACGGAGTTCAACTCCATCGCGGTGATCGAGACCGCCCCGTTCGTCGAGGCGGTCAAGCGCGTGGCTCTCGTCGCCGAGCGCAACACCCCGGTCCGCCTCAGCTTCGAGCAGGGCGTGCTCATCCTGGAAGCCGGGTCCAGCGACGACGCACAGGCTGTGGAACGCGTCGACGCGAAGCTGGAGGGCGACGACATCTCGATCGCCTTCAACCCGACCTTCCTGCTGGACGGCCTGAGCGCGATCGACGCGCCGGCCGCGCAGCTGAGCTTCACCACCTCCACCAAGCCGGCCCTGCTCAGCGGCCGCCCGGCGGTCGACGCGGAGGCGGACGAGGCCTACAAGTACCTGATCATGCCGGTGCGTCTCTCCGGCTGACGTTCTTCCCCGTCGGGCCCGGTCTCGCAGTCTGCGAGGGCGGGCCCGACGCCGTCAGGCGGCTCGCGGCCCGTGCTCCGGCCCGCCTGGTGAGTCCTGGACGACGCAACGGGCCGTGGGGCCCCGGCCCACGGCCCGGCGTAGGCTCGGATCCGGTGGGCGATCCCGGCGCGTCGCACGACACGGTCAGGGCAGCCCCGGCACAGACGGCCACAACGTTTAAGGAACCTCTTGATGGAGCTTGGTCTCGTCGGTCTCGGCAAGATGGGCGGCAACATGCGCGAGCGCATCCGCCGCGCAGGCCACACCGTCATCGGATACGACCGCAACCCGGACCTGGCCGATGTCCACAGCCTGCGGGAACTTGTGGACAGCCTCCAGGCTCCCCGCGTGGTGTGGGTGATGGTCCCGGCGGGCGCGGCGACGCAGTCCACCGTCGACGAGCTGGCGGACCTGCTCTCGCCCGGCGACATCGTCGTCGACGGCGGGAACTCCCGCTGGACCGACGACGAGAAGCACGCCGAGGAGCTGAAGGCCAAGGGCATCGGCTTCGTCGACTGCGGCGTCTCGGGCGGCGTCTGGGGCCTGGAGAACGGCTACGCGCTGATGTACGGCGGTGAGGAGAAGCACGTCGCCGCCGTCCAGCCGGTCTTCGACGCCCTCAAGCCCGAGGGTGACTTCGGCGCCGTCCACGCCGGCAAGGTCGGCGCGGGCCACTTCGCGAAGATGGTCCACAACGGCATCGAGTACGCCATGATGCAGGCCTACGCCGAGGGCTGGGAGCTCCTGGAGAAGGTGGACTCGGTCACCGACGTCCGCGAGGTGTTCCGGTCCTGGCAGGAGGGCACGGTCATCCGCTCCTGGCTGCTGGACCTCGCGGTGAACGCGCTGGACGAGGACGAGCACCTGCAGCAGCTGCGCGGCTACGCGCAGGACTCGGGCGAGGGCCGCTGGACGGTCGAGGCCGCGATCGACAACGCGGTGCCGCTGCCCGCGATCACCGCCTCGCTGTTCGCCCGCTTCGCGTCCCGCCAGGACGACTCCCCGCAGATGAAGATGATCGCCGCGCTGCGCAACCAGTTCGGTGGCCACGCCGTCGAGAAGAAGTAGTCGAGAAGAAGCAGCAGCAGTACAGAGCAGTACAGAGCAGAGCAGCAGGAAGCCGGGGGAGGTCGGCGCCGTATGCACGTTTCGCATCTCTCATTGGCCGACTTCCGCTCGTACGCCCGGGCCGAGGTTCCCCTCGGTCCGGGCGTCACGGCTTTCGTGGGCCCGAACGGCCAGGGCAAGACCAACCTCGTCGAGGCCATCGGCTACCTGGCGACGCTCGGCAGCCACCGGGTCTCCTCGGACGCCCCCCTCGTACGGATGGGCGCGGACCGGGCGATCATCCGCGCCGCCGTGACCCAGGGCGAACGCCGGCAGCTGGTGGAGCTGGAGCTGAACCCGGGGCGGGCGAACCGGGCCCGGATCAACCGGTCCTCGCAGGTCAGGCCGCGGGATGTGCTGGGGATCGTCCGTACGGTGCTGTTCGCGCCGGAGGACCTGGCCCTGGTGAAGGGCGACCCGGGCGAGCGGCGCCGGTTCCTCGACGAACTGGTCACGGCGCGCTCGCCGCGGATGGCGGCCGTCCGCTCCGACTACGAACGGGTGCTCAAGCAGCGCAACACCCTGCTGAAGTCGGCCGCGATGGCGCGCCGGCACGGCGGCCGTTCCATGGACCTCTCCACGCTCGACGTGTGGGACCAGCACCTGGCGCAGGTGGGCGCCGAGCTGCTCGCGCAGCGGCTGGACCTGATCGCGACGCTGCTGCCGCTGGCGGACAAGGCCTACGAGCAGCTGGCGCCCGGCGGCGGCCCGCTGGGGCTCACGTACAAGTCGTCGGCGGCCGAGACCGGCCAGGCGGCCGACCGTGCCGAGGCGCGTACCCGGGAGGCGCTCCACGAGGTGCTCCTGGCCGCCCTCTCGGAGGTGCGCAAGCAGGAGATCGAGCGCGGCGTGACCCTGGTCGGCCCGCACCGTGACGACGTGCTGCTGCGGCTGGGCGAACTCCCGGCGAAGGGGTACGCGAGCCATGGCGAGTCCTGGTCGTTCGCGCTGGCGCTGCGCCTGGCCTCCTACGAGCTGCTGCGCTCGGAGGGCGCCGAGCCGGTGCTGATCCTGGACGACGTCTTCGCCGAGCTCGACACCCGCCGCCGCGAGCGGCTTGCGGAGCTGGTGGCGCCGGGCGAGCAGGTCCTGGTGACGGCGGCGGTGGACGATGACGTTCCCGGCGTGCTGAAGGGGACGCGGTTCGGGGTGTCCGGCGGCGAGGTGACCCGGCTGTGAGCGACGGCGAGCAGGAGAAGCGCAAGCCCCCGCAGCTGTCCGGGGTGGATCTGGCCCGGCAGGCGCTGGCCGCCGCGCGGGAGCAGGCGCGCGCCCGGGGCAACGCGGCGGGCGGCAAGAAGCGGCAGCAGCATCCCGGGCTGCGCTCCGGCGCGCGTGCGGACGGCAGGGATCCGATGCCGCTGATGGCCGCGCTGGCCCGGCTGCGCACGGAGCACGGGTGGGAGATGCCGATCGCGGTGGCCGGTGTGATGGAGCGCTGGGCGGAGATCGTCGGCCCGGACATCGCGGCGCACTGTGAACCGGAGCGGTACGAGGACCGTGAACTCCTCGTACGGTGCGATTCCTCGGCCTGGGCCGCGCAGCTGAAGCTGCTGGCCCCGCAGCTGGTGGCGCGGCTGAACGCGGACCTCGGGCAGGGCACGGTACGGCTGATCAAGGTGCAGGGGCCCGCCGGGAGGCCGAAGGGGTACGGGCCGTGGCGGGCGCCGGGCAGTAAGGGTCCGGGCGACACCTACGGGTGAGCCCGCCGTCCCGGACGCGCGGCTCGCAGGCCGACGCGGCGGTCGGCGGCGGGTGGTGTCCCTCACGGTAGTGACGGGTTGACAGCCCGAAGCGCTGGATGCCCGTGTGAGCCACTTTGAGCCCCTCCCTGGATATGGGGAGTCGGAGAGTAGAGGTTCAGGGCGGCACATGCGTACTCAGGTACCGGCAAACCCCCATTCATGTCCGTGGTACCGGTAGACTGGAGCCAATCCCGCGCGCATGCGGGATCCGTCGACTTAACGCCGACTACACGCTGACAACGCAGATTGACGCAGCCGCTCCAGCTTGCATGCCTGCTGGCCCGGAGTACGGCCTGTGCTGTGCCAGAAAGGGCGCTTCGTGGCCGATTCCGGCGACCCCATCGAGAAGAACGAGTCCACCACCGGCGGCGAGGCCGGTGAGTCTTCGTACACCGGCAGCAACATCCAGGTCCTGGAGGGCCTGGATGCCGTCCGCAAGCGCCCCGGCATGTACATCGGGTCCACGGGCGAGCGCGGGCTGCACCACCTCGTCCAAGAGGTCGTCGACAACTCCGTCGACGAGGCCATGGCCGGTCACGCCGACACGATCGACGTGACGATCCTCGCGGACGGCGGCGTGCGCGTCGTCGACAACGGCCGCGGTATCCCGGTCGACATCGTCCCGTCCGAGGGAAAGCCCGCCGTCGAGGTGGTGCTGACCGTCCTGCACGCGGGCGGCAAGTTCGGCGGCGGCGGCTACGCCGTCTCCGGCGGTCTGCACGGCGTGGGTGTGTCCGTCGTGAACGCGCTGTCGACGCGCGTCGCGGTCGAGGTCAAGCGTGACGGCTACCGCTGGACGCAGGACTACAAGCTCGGCGTCCCGACGGCTCCCCTCGCCAAGAACGAGCCGACCGACGAGCACGGTACGACGGTGACGTTCTGGGCCGACTCCGACATCTTCGAGACGACCGACTACTCCTTCGAGACGCTGTCGCGGCGCTTCCAGGAGATGGCCTTCCTCAACAAGGGCCTGACCCTGTCGCTGACGGACGAGCGCGAGTCGGCGAAGGCCACGGTCGGCGCCGACGACCCGGACGCGGACGCGGTCGAGCCCTCCGCGCGCACGGTGAAGTACCACTACGAGGGCGGCATCGTCGACTTCGTGACGTACCTCAACTCGCGCAAGGGCGAGCTGATCCACCCGACCGTCATCGACGTCGAGGCCGAGGACAAGGAGCGCATGCTCTCGGTCGAGATCGCGATGCAGTGGAATTCGCAGTACACGGAGGGGGTCTACTCCTTCGCGAACACGATCCACACGCATGAGGGCGGTACGCACGAGGAGGGCTTCCGTGCGGCCCTGACCGGTCTGGTGAACCGTTACGCGCGCGAAAAGAAGTTCCTGCGCGAGAAGGACGACAACCTCGCCGGCGAGGACGTCCGCGAGGGTCTGACGGCGATCATCTCGATCAAGCTGGGCGAACCGCAGTTCGAGGGCCAGACGAAGACCAAGCTGGGCAACACGGAGGCCAAGACCTTCGTGCAGAAGGTCGTCCACGAGCACCTCAACGACTGGTTCGACCGCAACCCGAACGAGGCCGCGGACATCGTCCGCAAGTCGATCAACGCGGCCACGGCGCGCGTCGCGGCCCGCAAGGCCCGTGACCTCACCCGTCGCAAGGGTCTGCTGGAGAGCGCCTCGCTGCCGGGCAAGCTGTCCGACTGCCAGTCGAACGACCCGACGATGTGCGAGATCTTCATCGTCGAGGGCGACTCGGCCGGCGGCTCGGCCAAGTCCGGCCGCAACCCGATGTACCAGGCCATCCTGCCGATCCGCGGCAAGATCCTGAACGTCGAGAAGGCGCGCATCGACAAGATCCTCCAGAACACCGAGGTCCAGGCGCTGATCAGCGCCTTCGGTACCGGTGTGCACGAGGACTTCAACATCGAGAAGCTCCGCTATCACAAGATCATCCTGATGGCGGACGCCGACGTCGACGGCCAGCACATCAACACCCTGCTGCTGACCTTCCTGTTCCGCTTCATGCGGCCGCTGGTCGAGGCCGGTCACGTGTACCTGTCCCGCCCGCCCCTGTACAAGATCAAGTGGGGCCGCGAGGACTTCGAGTACGCGTACTCGGACCGCGAGCGCGACGCGCTGGTCGAGCTCGGCAAGCAGAACGGCAAGCGGATCCGCGAGGACTCGATCCAGCGCTTCAAGGGTCTGGGTGAGATGAACGCCGAGGAACTGCGCATCACCACCATGGACACCGATCACCGTGTCCTCGGCCAGGTCACCCTGGACGACGCGGCGCAGGCCGACGACCTGTTCTCGGTGCTGATGGGTGAGGACGTCGAGGCGCGGCGCTCCTTCATCCAGCGCAACGCCAAGGACGTTCGCTTCCTCGACATCTGAGTCGGCTCTCATGGCCGCACGAAAGGACTGACGACCAGCAATGGCCGACGAGATCACCCCCACGCCTGAGAATCCGCAGGCCGAGGGCCTTGCCATGCGTGTCGAGCCGGTCGGGCTCGAGACGGAGATGCAGCGCTCCTACCTCGACTACGCGATGTCCGTCATCGTCTCGCGCGCGCTCCCGGACGTACGGGACGGGCTCAAGCCCGTACACCGCCGTGTGCTGTACGCGATGTACGACGGCGGTTACCGGCCCGAGAAGGGCTTCTACAAGTGCGCCCGTGTCGTCGGTGACGTCATGGGTACGTACCACCCGCACGGCGACTCCTCGATCTACGACGCCCTGGTCCGCCTGGCGCAGCCGTGGTCGCTGCGGATGCCGCTGGTGGACTCGAACGGCAACTTCGGCTCCCCGGGCAATGACCCGGCGGCCGCGATGCGCTACACCGAGTGCAAGCTGATGCCGCTGGCCATGGAGATGCTCCGGGACATCGACGAGGAGACCGTCGACTTCACGGACAACTACGACGGCCGCAACCAGGAGCCGACGGTCCTGCCGGCGCGCTTCCCGAACCTGCTGGTCAACGGCAGTGCCGGTATCGCGGTCGGCATGGCGACGAACATCCCGCCGCACAACCTCCGCGAGGTCGCGGCCGGTGCCCAGTGGGCGCTGGAGCACCCGGGGGCCTCGCACGAGGAGCTCCAGGACGCGCTCATCGAGCGGATCAAGGGCCCGGACTTCCCCTCCGGCGCCCTGGTCGTGGGCCGCAAGGGCATCGAGGAGGCGTACCGCACCGGTCGCGGCTCCATCACGATGCGCGCGGTGGTGGAGGTCGAGGAGATCCAGAACCGCCAGTGCCTGGTGGTCACGGAACTCCCGTACCAGACCAACCCCGACAACCTGGCGCAGAAGATCGCGGACCTGGTGAAGGACGGGAAGGTCGGCGGCATCGCCGACGTCCGTGACGAGACCTCGTCGCGGACCGGCCAGCGCCTGGTCATCGTCCTGAAGCGCGACGCGGTCGCCAAGGTCGTGCTGAACAACCTGTACAAGCACACCGACCTCCAGACGAACTTCGGCGCCAACATGCTGGCGCTGGTGGACGGTGTGCCGCGCACGCTGTCGATCGACGCGTTCATCCGCCACTGGGTGACGCACCAGATCGAGGTCATCGTCCGGCGTACGAAGTTCCGCCTGCGCAAGGCGGAGGAGCGCGCGCACATCCTGCGCGGTCTGCTCAAGGCGCTGGACGCGATCGAAGAGGTCATCGCGCTGATCCGGCGCAGCAACACGGTCGACATCGCGCGCGAGGGCCTGATGGGCCTCCTCGAGATCGACGAGATCCAGGCGAACGCGATCCTGGAGATGCAGCTGCGCCGGCTGGCCGCTCTGGAGCGGCAGAAGATCGTGGCGGAGCACGACGAGCTCCAGGCCAAGATCAACGAGTACAACGCGATCCTGGGCTCCGAGCAGCGTCAGCGGACGATCGTCAGCGAGGAACTGGCGGCGATCGTCGAGAAGTTCGGTGACGACCGGCGTTCCAAGCTGGTGCCCTTCGACGGCGACATGTCCATGGAGGACCTGATCGCCGAAGAGGACATCGTCGTCACGATCACGCACGGCGGTTACGTCAAGCGCACCAAGACCGAGGACTACCGCTCGCAGAAGCGCGGCGGCAAGGGCGTGCGCGGTACGAAGCTGAAGCAGGACGACCTGGTCGACCACTTCTTCGTCTCCACCACGCACCACTGGCTGCTCTTCTTCACGAACAAGGGCCGCGTCTACCGGTCCAAGGCGTACGAGCTGCCGGACGCCGGCCGCGACGCGCGCGGGCAGCACGTGGCGAACCTGCTGGCCTTCCAGCCGGACGAGAAGATCGCCCAGATCCTCGCGGTGCGCGACTACGACGTGGCGCCCTACCTGATCCTGGCCACCAAGGGCGGCCTGGTGAAGAAGACGGCGCTCAAGGACTACGACTCGCCCCGTTCGGGTGGCGTCATCGCCATCAACCTCCGGGAGACCGAGGACGGCAGCGACGACGAGCTGATCGGCGCGGAGCTGGTGTCCGCCGCGGACGACCTGCTGCTGATCAGCAAGAAGGCGCAGTCGATCCGCTTCACGGCGACCGACGACGCGCTGCGTCCGATGGGGCGTGCCACTTCGGGTGTGAAGGGCATGAGCTTCCGCGAGGGTGACGAGCTGCTTTCCATGAGCGTGGTGCGGCCCGGTACCTTCGTCTTCACCGCCACCGACGGCGGTTACGCCAAGCGGACTCCGGTGGACGAGTACCGCGTCCAGGGACGTGGTGGTCTGGGCATCAAGGCCGCCAAGATCGTGGAGGACCGCGGTTCGCTCGTGGGCGCGCTGGTGGTCGACGCGACGGACGAGATCCTCGCCATCACGCTCAGCGGTGGTGTGATCCGTACGCGCGTCAACGAAGTCAGGGAGACCGGCCGTGACACCATGGGCGTCCAGCTGATCAACCTGGGCAAGCGCGATGCCGTGGTCGGCATCGCTCGTAACGCCGAGGCCGGTCAGGAAGCTGACGAGGTCGACGAGATCGAGACAGAGATCGAGACCGAGGCAGCCGACGGACAGGCCGCCGAGGCCGCCGGGGGCACGCAGCCCTCGGCTGGGGAGCACGAGGAGTAAGCGTGAGTGGAGCCACGGGCGCCGGACCGGCCAAGACTGGAGCGAACGGTGCCCGTGGCCCCGCCGCGGACTCCCAGGGGGGAACCGTGACGGACACCCGAGGACCGCAGCCGAAGCCGCAGTCGCAGCCGAAGCAGCAGTCGAAGCCGCAGGCCGCCGGTCAGGACAGGGCCGGTCAGGACAGGGCCGGTCAGGCGCACAACCCCCCGCAGGCTCAAGCGGCGCCCACGGGCCCGAGTGGGCAGCGGGGGCCCCGCACGGGGATCCGTACGGCGCCCAGGACGCGCAAGGCGCGGCTGCGGGTGGCGAAGGCCGACCCGTGGTCGGTGATGAAGGTCAGCTTCCTGCTGTCGATCGCCCTGGGCGTGTGCACGGTCGTCGCGTCGGTGGTGCTGTGGATGGTCATGGACGCCATGGGCATCTTCTCCACCGTCGGCGGCACGATCAGCGAGGCGACCGGTTCGAACGAGAGCAACGGATTCGACCTCCAGTCCTTCCTGTCGCTGCCGCGCGTGCTGATCTTCACCTCGGTGATCGCGGTCATCGACGTGGTGCTGATGACGGCGCTGGCGACGCTGGGCGCGTTCATTTACAACCTGTCCGCGGGCTTCGTGGGCGGCGTGGAACTCACGCTCGCCGAGGACGAATGAGCGCTTCGGTGACCTGCGCGGACTGTGCGTAGGAGGCCATACGGGGGCGGCGGCCCCAGCGATTTTGGAGCTGCCGCCTCCGTGCGCTAATCTTCAGATGTCAGCGCGCAGCGCGGATGGGGCTATAGCTCAGTTGGTTAGAGCGCATCCCTGATAAGGATGAGGCCACAGGTTCAAATCCTGTTAGCCCCACAGTGTCGAAGACCCCCAGGCCCCAGGCCTGGGGGTCTTCGTCGTAGGGCCTGTTGGGGGCTTCCCAGGTAACCGATCGGTATCGGTCGGTGTGTATTGTTGGCGGCCAGAAGTCCCCAACGTCAACGAAAGACGAGGTCGCGCGGTGTTGAAGAAGCTGCTCCTGGTCGCACTGGCCGCCGTCGGCGGGCTCCTCGTGTACCGCCAGATCCAGGCGGACCGCGCCGAGCAGGACCTGTGGACGGAGGCAACTGACTCCGTGCCCTCTGGTTCCGGTGTGTGAGACCCAAGGCTGATCTCATGAAGCCCCGGCTGCCGCTGCGGCCGGGGCTTTGTGCTGTTCTGTGACAAAAAGTTACGTTATGCAAAGATTTGGCTTGCGTCAGCAAAACTCGGGGTGGGCGTGATGGTTCGGGTACGGACGACGGTATGGGCGGGGGCGGCGGCTCTGGGCCTGGTGGCGGGGCTGCCGGGGGCGGGGCACGCCCACGCGGACGGCACGGCGCCGCAGCCGTTGCCGACGTACAGCGCCGCGCGCGACGCGAAGAAGGTGGTGGGCAAGCCCTCCACCGCGGACGCGCCACTGATCCAGGCGGGAAGCGTCTACGAGGACACCCTCGGCCCCGAGGAGCGTGTCTACCAGCTCTTCCTGGAGCAGGACCAGTCCAACGTGTACGTCTCCGCCGTGGTGCGGCCCGAACCGGGCGCCAAGATCTCCTACAGCGACGGCATCGAGGTGGAGATCATGACCACCGCCGGGCGGACCTGCCCGGGCAGCTCCGGTACGGCCGACTTCGGCTACGACCCCGTCCCGATCAGCGCCGTCGGCGTGCGGTGGGGCAAGGAGGACGCCGACTGCGCGCCGGGCGGCACCTACTACGCCAAGGTCACCCGTACCTCGGCCAAGGACTCCGACCAGAAGCCCTGGCCGCTGGAGCTGCGGGTCCAGCGCGAGCCCGGCCGCGACGCCGGCGGGCCCACCGCCGCGCCCAGCGCCTGGCCGTCGGCCTCCCCGGTGCTGCCCGGCAAGGAGGCGGTGCCCCGTACCGGGGGCACCGGCTTCAACGACGCCCGCGCCCTGGACAGCGGGGTCTGGCGGGACGAACTGCGGCCGGGCCAGACGCGCTTCTACCGCGTTCCGCTCGACTGGGGCCAGCAGCTCGGGCTCGGCGCCGAACTGGCCGCCGCCCGGATGACCAAGCAGTACGGCTCCGCCTCCAACGGGCTCACCGTCTCGCTGTACAGCCCCTACCGGGGGCTGGTCTCGTACAAGGACGCCTCGTACGACGGCAAGCAGGCCGGGCTGACCCTGGAGAAGACCCCTCCCGTCGCCTACGAGAACCGCTTCTCCAGTGACCGGGAGGCGCAGCACGTGGGCATCGCCGGCTGGTACTACATCGTGGTGACCATGGGCGGGAAGGTCTCCGAGTTCACGCAGGACGCCGCTCCGGTCCCGCTGACGCTGCGGATGGAGGTGACGGGCACCGCGGGCCCGGCGCCCGCGTACAAGGCGGGCCTGGCGGCGGGCGGGTTCGGGGTCGGAGCCGCCGACCGGGTCGCCGCCAAGGACGGACTCACCGCCCCGGAGGCCGTGGCGGCGCAGGACACCGCCTCCGCGATGCGGATCGTGGCGGGTGCGGGCTTCGGGACCGGGACGGTGCTCCTGCTCGTGCTCGGGGGCTGGATGCTGCTGGCGCGCGGCGCTCGCCGCCGCCCTGCTTAGAGCCGGGTCAGTGCCCAGACGCCCACCGCGAAGCAGAGCAGGGCGGCGGTGAGGATTCCGGCGGTGACCTTCCCCGGGGGCGGCGCGATGCGGCCCGCCGGGACGGGGTGGTGGACGGGCGGTGCGGTCGGCGGCGAGAGGTGGAAGCTGCCGGTCTGCGAGGGCCCGTAGCCGGGCGGCGGCCCGAACGCCGTCGGGGCCGTCGGAACGGCGGGAGCCGTCGGGGTGAGCGTGCCGCGCGGGTCCGTACGGGTCGGCTCGCCCGGCGACGCGCCCGCCGTGGCGGCCGCGGCGGGGCCCGGCGGGACCGGGGCCGCGGTGGGTGGCTGCGAAGTCACCGCGGCGCTGCTCAGCGGCCCCTGGGGGCCGAAGCCGGAAGGCAGCGGCCCCAGTTGGTCGAACACCTCCACCGGGTCCTCGTCCGGCGCGGAGGGCGGCAGCAGCTGGGCCGCCTCGGCAAGGGCCTTACGAGCCCCTGTGGCCGTCCGGAACCGGCTCTGGGGGTCGGGTCGCAGGAGGTTCGCGATGACGTCCCACAGCGGCGCCGGGACGCCCTCGGGCGGTCCGGGGATGCCGTGGGCCAGGAAGTGTTCCACCAGGGCCTGGGAGTCGGGCTTGCGGCCCTGCAACAGGTAGAGGGCGACCAGCCCGACGGCGAAGAGGTCGGCGGGGAAGTCGGGTTCGGCGCCCAGCAGTTGCTCGGGAGCGAAATAACCGGGCGTGCCCACCACGTAGTTGGTCTCGGTCAGCCGGGGCTCGCCCTTGCGCATGGAGATGCCGAAGTCGGACAGCCGCAGGTGCGGCCGTCCGGTTCCGGTGGCCTCCATCAGGATGTTGGCCGGTTTGATGTCGCGGTGGACGACGCCTTCCGCGTGCACCGTCGCCAGCCCGGACAGGAGCTGGTCGAGCAGCGTGCACACGAAACGGGGCGGCAGGGCCCCGTAGTCCCCGATCACATGGGCGAGGGAACCGCCGGAGACCAGGTCCATGGTGAACAGGACCTTGTCGTCGTCCGCCGCCCAGCTGGCCGGGGCCAGCACGTGCGGGTGATCGATGCGCAGCGCCTGCTCGCGCACGAAGCGCAGCAGGGTGTGGGCGTCGCTCTGCAGCAGGACCTTGGCGGCGACGTACCTGCGCCGCCGGTGGTCCCAGGCGCGCCAGACGGCGCCCGCGCCACCGCGCCCGATCGGATCGATCAGTTCGTACCGACCGGCGAAGACCTCACCCATCGCTGTGCCCGTCCCCCGTCACCCGCACGTGTCAGTTCTGGTGGGCCTCGTAGTGGGCCACCGCCTCGGCGGTGCGACCCGCGCCGTACACCCGGAGGAACTCTGCCAGTTCCGGGTGGGTGGGAGCGAGCGTGTTCGCCGCGTCGATGATGTCTCCGGCCGCGGAGACCGAGCGCAGCAGCGACTGGATCTCGCGGACGACCCGCTTGACGGTGGGCGCGCCCGAACCGGTGGGGGTCTGGCCGCTGCCGCTGAGGACGGAGCCGCCCTGGGTGTTCTTGATCTCGTCCATCCGGTCGGTGGCCTCCCCCGCGCTGACGCTTCCGGCCGCGACCTGTCCGGCGAGGTCCTGAAGGGCCTGGACCCGCTGGACCACGGCCGGGTTGCCGATCTTGGCGCGCTGGCCGCTCATCAGCTGGGACAGCATCGGAGCCGACAGTCCGAGGACGGCAGCGAGGCGAGCCTGGTTCAGGCCGAGGTCATCTATGAGCCGTCGGAACAGTGCGCCGAGCGGCTCCCCGTACCAACTGCGCTGAAGCTCTCTGGCCTTGGCCGTAGCCTCTTGCTGAACAGCGTCCACTCTTACTACTCCCCTTCGCTGGTGCGAACCTCGCGAGCATCTTACGGAGCGTGGTCGCGGGGCGGGAGTCCCTGTTATTTTTGTGGGATGAGGGGGTGCGCGAGATGAGGGGGTGCACCGGGTACTCTGTTCTGCGGAACAACCGCACCCCACCGGGGACGGTCGCGTCCGGTTGCCCGGGGCCTTAGCTCAGTTGGTAGAGCGCTGCCTTTGCAAGGCAGATGTCAGGAGTTCGAATCTCCTAGGCTCCACCTCGAAAGACCCTTCTCACCTGCGGAAACGTTGGGAGAGGGGTCTTTTTCATGCTGTTCCTCAGCCGGTGCCGCGGTCCGGACGGGTGAGGAGGCCGCGTTCCAGGGCGACGACCACCGCGTGGGTGCGGTCGCTGACGTCGAGCTTGGCGAAGACGCGGAGCAGATGGGTCTTCACGGTGGCCTCGGCGATGACCAGGCGCCTGCCGATGTCCGCGTTGGACAGCCCGTCGGCCACCGCGTTCAGTACGTCCAGCTCGCGGGCGGTCAGCGACACCGGGGCCGGCTGGCGCATCTTGGCCACCAGGCGTTCGGCGACCCGGGGAGCCAGGACCGTCTCGCCGCGGGCCGCCGAGCGGACGGCGTCCACGAGCTGCTCGCGGGTGGTGTCCTTGAGCAGGTAGCCGATGGCGCCGGCCTCGACGGCCCGTTCGATCTCCACGTCCGTGTCGTAGGTGGTGAGGATCAGGACGCGGGTCGGGGCCGGGCCGGCGACGATACGGGTGGTGGCGGCGACCCCGTCCAGGACCGGCATCCGCAGATCGATCAGGGCCACGTCGGGGCGCAGCTCCTCGACGAGGGCGACGGCCTCGCGGCCGTTGTCGGCCTCGCCGACGACGGCGATGGAGGGTTCCGGTGCCAGGAGGGCGAGGACCCCTGCGCGCATCACCGAGTGGTCGTCCACCACGATGACCCGGATGGGTCCGCTCGCGGGGGTGGGGCCGGGTGTCGTCGTCATCAGGGCTGTCCGTTCGTGTGGATCGTGGCGAGGATGCGGGTGCCGTCCCCGAGCGAGCTGGTCACTTTCAGCTCACCGTCGAGTTCCGCGAGGCGCTTGCGCATGCCGTCCAGGCCGAAGCCCCGGGAGTCCTCGACCACGAACCCGCGTCCGTCGTCGGTGATCTCCAGCTCGATGGCGTGCGGGTGCTGGGTGAGGGTGACGCCCACCGTGGTGGCGGCGGCGTGTTTGCGTACGTTGGCCAGTGATTCCTGCGTGCAGCGCAGCAGGGCGATCCGGGTCTGCTGGTCGCAGTCGATGTCCGGCGGGAGCTCGGCCTCGACGGTGAGCCCGGTGTCCTGGGTGAAGCGGTCCAGGGTGCGGCGCAGGGTGACGGCGACCGAGCCGGGGGCCAGGCCGCTCTGCGGGGCGGAGCCGACCAGGACGCGGGCCTCGGTGAAGTTCTCGCGGGCGGTCTGCTCGATGGAGAGCAGCTGCTGCGCGGTGCGTTTCGGGTCGGAGGTGACGGTCGAGCGGGCCGCTTCCGCCAGCACGATGATGGAGGCGAAACCCTGGGCGAGGGTGTCGTGGATCTCGCGGGCCAGCCGCTCGCGTTCCTCGACGGCGCCCTGTTGCCGGTGGGCCTCGGCGAGGCGGGCCTGGGCGCTCTCCAGCTCGGCGCCCAGCAGCCCGGCCCGGGCGTCGCTGTCGGCCTGGAGCCGGTGGATCAGCAGGCCGATCAGGACCGAGGCGGCGTAACCGATGAAGACGAAGACGACGTTGCCGGTGAGGGACTCGTCGCTGCGCAGGGTGCTGCCGACCGCGGTGGCCGCGGCGGCGGCTCCGCTGAGGACGATCGAGGCGCGGACGCCGGAGGCGAAGAGCCAGAACTGCGGGAGGGAGACGATGAACAGGGCCGCCCCGCCGCCCGGCAGCCCTCCCATCGCCCCGAGGCCCAGGGCGAGGAGGGCCAGGTACGCCTGCGGCCGCAGCAGGGGGTTGTCCGGGAAGCGCCGTACGCAGGTGTAGGCGGCTGCGAGGACCGCCAGGAGGGCCAGGGCCCCCCACTTGGGTGCTCCCGAGTCGTTCTCCACCCCGATGACCGAGGGGATCAGGCCGAGGAGCACCCAGGCCGCGGTGTACCAGCTGTGGAACCTCTGCACGGTCAACCTGTCGGTGAACTGCGGCCGTTCGTTCATGGGGTCAGCCTACTTTTGCGAGCTGAGGTTCCGTTGAGGCGGCGGAGCGGACCCGGCGCATTCCGCGCGACGGCCACCAGTTCCACTCGCCGAGCAGCAGCATCAGGGAGGGCAGGATCAGGATGCGGATCACGAAGGCGTCCAGGAGGACGGCCGCCGCGAGGCTGAAGCCGATCTGCTTCATCTCGATCAGGTGCAGGGCGGCGAAGCTGGCGAAGACCGTCACCATGACCACGGCGGCGCTGGTGACCACGCCGGCCGAGCTGCCGATGCCGTCCAGGACGGCCTGGCGGGTCGGGGTGCCGTTCATGGCGGCTTCCCGGATCCGGCTGATCACGAAGACCTGGTAGTCCATCGAGAGCCCGAAGAGGATGACGAAGAGGAAGAGCGGTACCCGGGCTCCGATGGAGCCGGTGGACTCGAAGGCGAGGATGCCCTCGGCCCATTCGTTCTGGAAGACGAGCACCAGCAGGCCGAGCGAGGCGAGGGCGGAGAGCAGGTTGAGGACGATGCCGATCAGGCCGAGGACGATGGAGCGGAAGGCCCACACGGTCATCGCGAAGGTGACGAGCAGCAGGGCGCCGATGATCAGCGGGAGCTTCTGCTTCTGGTGCGCGGGGTAGTCGGCGTTGCGGGCGACGTCGCCGGTGACGGCGCTCTCGATCCCGGTGAGCCTGCCGGCGGTGGCGGGGAGCAGCTCCGTACGCAGCTTCCTCAGGGACGTGTGGGCCTCGGCGCTGCCGACGGGGTGGGCGACCGCCATCTCCAGCATGGTGATCCGGCCGTCGGGGGAGGTGCGCAGGATCGGCCGGCCGCTGATCGCGGGGTCCTCGGCGGTGGCGCGGTCGGCGAGCTCGGTGAGGGCGGCGGCCACTTCTTCGCGGCGGTCGGCGTCCGCCTTCACGAGGACCTGGTGCATCGAGTTGAGCTCGGGGTAGGCGGCCATCGCCCGGTCGTAGGTCTGCATGGCGCCGATGGCGCGCGAGTGGGTGTCGCGGCCCATCTCGGTGAGGTTGAGGTTGAGTACGGGCAGGGCGAGGGCGACCATCGCGAGGGTGGCGACCGCCAGGGTGGCGACGGGGTGCTTGGTGGTGGGCCGCAGCACGGCGGCGGTGATCCGGCCGGTGCCGGTCTTCGACTGCCTGACGCGCGGCGTGCGGCCCTTGGCGGCGGCGCGGGCCTCCTTGCGGGCCCGGCGACGGTCGGCGCGCTCGCCGAGCTTGGCCAGCAGGGCGGGGAGCACGGTCAGCGAGCTGAGAACGGCGACCAGGGAGACGACGATGGCGCCGGTGGCGATCGAGGAGAAGATCACGTCGTCGGCGAGGAACAGGGTGGCGCTGGAGATGGCGACGGCCAGTCCGGAGACGACGACCGCGCGGCCGGAGGTGGCGGCGGCCAGTTCGACGACGGCCTGCGGGGTGAGGCGGCCGCCCGCACGGGCCCGCTCCTCACGTTCCCGCTTGAGGTAGAAGAGGGTGTAGTCCACGCCCACGGCCAGGCCGATCAGCAGGATCACGTTGGTGCCGACGCCGGCGTCCGGGAAGGCGTGCGAGGCGAGCATCGACAGGCCGACGGCGGCGATGATCGAGGAGATCGCCAGCAGCAGCGGGACGAGGGCCATGGCGATGGAGCTGAAGACGACCAGCAGGGTGATCAGGGTGACGGGGAGGGCGATGACCTCGGTACGGGCCAGGTCGTCGTCGCGGAGCCCGTCGACGCCCTTGCTGATGGAGGGGGAACCGACCTCCTCGACCCACAGTCCGGGGTAGGCCTCCTGGACAGCCGCGGTCTGCGCGAGGAGGGCGTCCACGTGCTTCTTGGCGTCGAACTCGGCGCCCTTCATGGTGACGTCCACGCGGACGGCGGAGCCGTTGGAGGCGGGCACCGGGTCGGCCACGGCGGCGACTTCGGGCAGGGCCCGCATCCGCTCGCCGATGTCGCGGGCGGCGGCGTCGGCCTGGGTCCGGTCCAGCTCTCCGGTGCCGGGCTTGGCGTGGATCAGGACGCGCTCGACGGGCTTCTGCTGGAGGCCGCCCTCGGTGGCGATGGCCTCGGCCCGGCCGGCCTCGCCGATCCGGAAGTCCTCGCTGGTCGCGGGGTTGGCCCCGATCGCGATTCCCGCCCCCAGGCAGAGAACGACGAAGAGGAGCCAGCCGGTGATGGCCCGCCAGGGGTTGCGGGCACTCCATCGGGCCATGCGTACGGTGGGGTTCGTCATGCTGTACATGCTGGTCGGAGCAGGGGTGCGGCCGACAGGCTCGACCGGTTGAACCTGGGGTCCACCGACTGGTGGACCCCAGGGGGGTGGTTCGAAGCGGAAGCGGAACCTGTCCCCTCGTGGGACGTACGAAGGCCCCCGGGGCGAGCGTGGTCGCTCGCCCCGGGGGCCGGTGCGCGCCCGGGTACGGGGTGGACCCGGGCGCGGGTCGGGTGGAGCCGGGGCTCCGGTCAGTGGAAGCTGAGGGTGCGGTAGACCGTCACGTTGCCCACGAGCTCCTGGCAGAGCTGCGCGGCGGCGGCGAGGCGGGCGGGGCAGTCCGGGGCGTCGGTGTCCATGAGGATGCCCAGGGTGGTGCCGCTGTGGCCGACCACCACGCCGAGCCCGCCGACCTCCTCGCAGATGCCGGCCATCGGCTCCAGCGACCACTTGTGGCGCAGCACCTGGTTCATGCGGGCGCTGGCGGTGGCGACCCGGCCGACCTCGGCCAGGTCGCGGGCGGCGACGGCGTCGGTGACCCGGTGCAGCAGGCGCGC
This sequence comes from Streptomyces sp. NPDC003042, assembly GCF_053591315.1. Classification (NCBI taxonomy): domain Bacteria; kingdom Bacillati; phylum Actinomycetota; class Actinomycetes; order Kitasatosporales; family Streptomycetaceae; genus Streptomyces; species Streptomyces sp. NPDC003042. The sequence goes on along the minus strand of NZ_JBSFTP010000001.1, from coordinate 94,396 downwards.
GTACTCCCGCTTGTCGGCGGCGGTGAACGGTTTGGGGATGTTGTTGAAGGCGACCGTGTCGACGGCGCCGCCCTCGTCGACGCCGACCACCGCCATGGACGGCAGGGACCCGAGCCGGGCCCGCAGGCGGACACTGCGGTGGTGGAAGGCCACCACCGAGGAGTACAGCACCCCGTCGGTCGGCTCGATGCGCGCGAGGTACGACTCGATGCGGCGCGGGGGCATCGGGACGGACAGCGCGTTGGCGACGGCCCGCGCGGTGGCCACGAGGTCGGCGGAGGAGCTGGCCAGGCCCTTTCCCTCCGGGAGGGTGCTGTCGATGCGGAGCAGGCCGCCGGCCGGCAGGCCCTCGTCCTGAAGGATCATGGAGGTGAGCCGCAGGGCCTTCTTCTTGTGCGGCGGCCACACCTGCAACTCCGTGTCTGCGGGGCGCACTTCGAAGCGCGCCATGGACCAGCGGGCCACCGGCAGGGTGACCAGGAAGTTCCCGTCCTCCTCGGGGAGCACCCCCTGGAGCAGCTCGCCGAAGGTGCCGAAGGCGGTGCTGACGCCGGTGGCGGCGACCTGCCGGTAGCCGCCGGCGGGGCCGGCCGCCGGGCTGACCGGCGCGGCCGTCTGGGTCGTGCTCATCCGGTGGTCCTCCTCACCACGGCGGCGGTCTCCGCGGCCCTGGTGCCGGGGAAGTAGTGCCCGCCCTCTTCGAGTTCGTGCAGCGTGACGTGGTCGGCGACCGACCGCCACGCCAGGTGTCCGGGTACGGCCGCCGCCGTCCAGGCGTCGTCGCGGGCCACCACCACCTCCACCGGGGCGTCGATCCAGTGGGCCGCGGGGTCCTGGTGGATCCGCAGCAGGTGCCGGTTGGCGGTGTTCACATCGTGCCGGTAGGCACGGGCGACGGCCGCCGCACGTGCCTCGGCGAACGCGTCGAGTTCCACGTAGGCGTGGTCGGCGCGCAGCCGGTTCAGCAGGGTCTCCCGAGTGGCCGTGCCGGTGTCGGCCAGCTCCGTGCGCAGGGCGTGCGGGGTGGGCAGCAACTGCGCGCCGAGGAAGACGCGGTCGGCCGGGCGGCCGGCCTCCTGAAGGAGCCGGGCGGTCTCCAGGGCGGCGGCGGCGCCCGAGCTGTGGCCCCACAGCAGGACGGGTGTGGTGACCTGCGCGAGGATCTCGTCGCGGGCACGGCGGGCGATCACCGTCACGTCCTGGAGGGCCTCGTCCTCGGCGGCGAAATCGTGGCCGGGCAGCTCGGCGGCCAGTACGGCGATTCCCGCCGCCTCCAGCTCGGCGGCCAGGGCACGGAAGTTGAGGGCGCTGCCGCCCGCGTAGGGCAGGCACACGAGGGTGTGGTGTGCGGCCCGGACGGGGAGCAGCGGGTGCAGCAGGGGCGGAGCGGTGTCGCGGGGCGCGCCGTGGTGGCGGCGCTCCAGCAGGTCGGCCAGGTCGGCCAGGACCGGGTGCGCGACGAGTTCCTTCAGCGTGAGGGCGCGCTCCAGACGGACGATCACCCGGACCGCGGCCAGTGAGCTGGCGCCGAGGGCGAAGAAGTCGTCGTGGCGGCCGATCCGCTCCAGCGGTACGCCGAGGACTTCCGCCCACAGCATGGCGAGGCGGCGTTCGGTGGCGGTCGCGGGACCGGTGTGGCCGGCGCCGCCGTGGCCGAGGGTGATGGCGAGTTCGGCGAGGGCGTTCGCGTCGGGTGTGCCCGTGCCCGTGCGGGGCAGTCGGCCGAGGTGGTGCAGGTAGCTGGGGACCAGGGGGGCGGGCAGGGTGGCGGCCAGGTGGGCACGGGCCTGCTCGACGGTGACCGTGTGGGCGGCGTCGGTGGTGAAGAAGGCCACCAGGTGGCGGTGGATCCCGGCGTCCTTGACGGTGATGACGGCCGCCTCGCGGATGCCGGGCACGGCGAGCAGGCTCCGCTCGACCTCACCGGGACCACGCGGTCCGGGGCCAGCCGCGACGGGGGCGGGCGCCTCCGGGGCGGGCGCGCCGACCCAATCCCGGGCGGGCTGCGGGACCTCGACCCGTGGGGGCGTGGCCCGGTGGGTGCCGGGCTGCGGAGCGTCGGCCTCGGGGGTCGGGGGCGGGGGGTCGTGGGGGGCGTGGGCCGGAGGGCCGGGGTGGAGGGCGTGGGGCTCGGGGGCCCAGGTCCGGGCGGCTGCGGCTTGGGGGGACCGAGCCTGGGGGGCTACTGGGTGTGGGGGTGCGGGGGGGAGTGCTTCGGTTGGAGGGGTCCGCGGGTCGCCGGGCTGTGGAGTCCCGGACTGTGGAGTCCCGGGCTGGGCGGCTTCGGGGTCGTGGGGGGCGTGGGGGTCGTCGGCGAGGAGGCGCAGCGCGGTGAGGTGGTGGCCGGCGAACCTCTCCGCGTACGCGGAGTCCACCGCGTGGGGGTCGTAGCGCAGCCGCAGTCCGAGACGCGGCCCGTCGCCGGTGAAGGTGACGCGCAGCGCCTCGCCCTCCCCCAGCGGCCCGTCCGAGCCCGGGGTCAGGCCGAGGACCACCTCGGGCCGCGATCCGTCGGCGGGAGCGGCCCGTCGCAGGGCGGTGGCCGTGGTGGCGGCGAGTTCCGCCCAGGTGGAGGGGGCCACGGTGAGGTGGAGCACCCGGGTCGAGCGGCCGTCGGTGAGGCCGGTCAGCAGTTCCGGCTCGGCGGCCACGGTGGCCAGCACCCGGGCGTGGGCCGCGCCGAGCAGTGCGGCCAGTGGCGTGCCGAGGGCGGCGGCGGCCCGGTGCAGATCGGCGGCCGTCCCGGCGGGTACGGGGACGTGGTGGGTGCCGGTGCGGGCCGGGCCGGCCGGGGCGGCGGCGGCCGGGGCGGGCCGGCGGGGGAGCCGCGTACGCGAGGGGGCAGTGGGTGCGCCTTTCATCGGTGGGTCTCCTCCACGGTGATGTCGATCATGGCGGCGGCGGCGGAAGCGCGGGCCGTCGCGGTGGCGGGGTCGGGTCCGGCGGCGACCACGACGGCCAGGCGGTCCTGGAAGGAGTGCGTCACCCGCACCTCCCGGCCCACGGCGGTGGTCACGGAGGCCGCGGCCACGCCCGGCGCGGCGCTCGCGTCGGCCAGGCCCGCGACGGCCGTGACCCGGCCCTCGGCGGGGAGCCGCACGAAGCGGACGGCGGCGTGTCCGGCAGCCGTTCCGGGTACGGCGGCGGGCTGTCCGGCGGCCCGCGCGATGACGGTGTCCACCAGGTCCACGCCGGTCGCGGCGCGCACGGCGACGGGGATCATGCCCCCGGCCAGGCGGGGGTTGACCTCGATGACCACGGGCCCGTCGGGGCCGAGGCGCAGCTCGGTGTGGGCGGCTCCGTAGTGCAGCCCCAGCGCGGCCACGGCCCGTACGGCGGTGGTGGCGAGGGCGTCGGCGACGGGGGCGGGGACGGGGGCGGGCACGTCGTGGCCGGTTTCCACGAAGTACGGCTCGGGGCCGACGTGCTTGGCCACCACCGCCACCACGGCTCCGTCGAAGGTCTCCACGGAGAACTCGGGGCCGAAGACGGTCGCCTCCACCAGCACGGTGGTCGAGCCCTCGGCCAGCAGCCGCCCGGTCCAGGCCCGGGTCTCCTCGGCGTCGGCGCACAGCCGCACGCCGATGGAGCCGGAGCCGCTGACGGGTTTGACGACGACGGGGAACCCGATCCGGGCGGCGGCCCCGGCCGCCTCCGCGGCGTCGGAGACGGCCGCGAACCGCGGTACCGGCACCTGGGCGGCGGCGTGCAGGGCCCGCTGGGTGTCCTTGGAGCGGCAGCGGGTGACGGCGTCGGCGTCGGGGCCGGGCAGTCCCAGCTTGGCCGCGGTCCGGGCCGCGAGGGCGACGTAGTACTCGGAGCTGGAGGCGATCCCCGCCGGGGCGAGCCGGGTGGCGGCCTCCAGGACGGCCTGCGGATCGGAGGTGTCCAGCAGCACCGTGTCGATGCCGTCCCGCGCGACGTACGGGTACCGGGAGGGGTCCCGGGTCAGCAGCACGGGCCGCAGGCCCCGGGCCCGGGCGGCGGCGCAGAAGTCCCGCCCGGTGCCGGTGGTGTTGCTCTCCAGGAAGGTGAACGAGGCGCCGCCCGTGGTCATGGTGTCTCTCCCGTTCCGTGCTGTGCGATGACGGCCTCCACATCGGCGCCGAGGCGCAGGGCGGCGTCGCGCAGACCCTCCCGGTAGGTGGTGAGCCAGGCGCCGTGCCCGGCGAGCAGGTCCCGCAGGGTGGTGACGATGGCGGCGCATTCGCCGGGGCCGCCGCCGCGGTCCAGGTCGGCGACGACGTCGGCCAGCGTGGGCAGTGCCCCGCCGAGGTCGGCGACCCCGTCCGGGGTTTCGATCTTGGTGAGTTCGCCTTCGCCGGAGGCGATGGCGTCCCGGACGGCCGCGCCCACCACGTGGTGCGCGGTGCGGAAGGGTACGCCTTCGCCGACGAGCCGGTTGGCGATGACGGTGGCGGTGACGAAGCCCTCCCGGGCCCGCTGTTCCATCCGGTCGGTGACCGGCCTGGCGCCGGAGACCAGGACCTGGGCGAGGAGTACGGATTCGCGTACGGCGACCAGTGCGGGCCAGGCGACGGCGACGGCTTCGGTGCCGACCTCGATGGAATTGGTGAAGGGCGTGGATTTGCTGGCGGACGCCGACGCGGTCCAGGCGCCGACCGCCCAGGCCGCCTTGGCCTTGACGTGTTCGAGCAGGAACGCGTTGCGTTTCTGGGGCATGGCCGAGCTTCCGCCGACGAGCCTTTCGGGGAATTCGACGAACCCGAACTCCTGGGTGCTCCACAGCTGGAGGTCGGTGGCGAGCCGGCTGAGAGTGACGGCCGCCGAGGCGATCACGGCCAGGCCGCGCAGCATGGTGTCGCGGGAGGCGACCGCGTCGGTGGCGTGCAGGGTCGGGCCGCCGCGGAAGCCGAGCAGGGCGGCGGTGCGCTCGGGGCGGATCGGCAGGTCGGTGCCGGCGACGGCGCCGGCGCCCAGGGGGCAGCGGTCGAGGTCGTCGACGGTGTGCCGCAGCGCGGTGATGTCGCGGTCCAGGGCGGTGGCGATCCCGGCCAGGTAGTAGCCGTAGCTGATCGGCATGGCGGGCTGGAAGTGGGTGTAGACGGGCATCACGGCGCCCTGGTGGCGGCGGGCGCGGGAGAGCAGGACGGCCTGGAGGCGCAGGATCTCGCCGAGCAGGTCTGTGAGTTCGCCACGCAGCCGCATGGCGGTGACCGTGGCCTTGATGTCGTTGCGCGAGCGGGCGGTGTGGACCTTGCCGCCGATGTCGGAGCCGAGTTCCTCCACGAGGTAGCCCTCGTACATGAGGTAGAGGCCACGGGGGGCCTCGCGGCCGGTGAGTTCGGCGAAGCCGCTCTCCCGCAGCCGGCGGACCCGCTCCAGCAGCGCGGCCGCGGCGGGGCCGGGCAGCAGCCCGCTCTCGCCGAGCATGACGACGTGGGCGAGGTCGACGGTGCTGGTGGCCTCCAGCTCGCGGCGGACGGCCTCGGGGCCGGGCTCGCCGTAGACCACGCGCCGGGTGCGGGCGCCCAGGAGCTGCGTCAGCCGCCCGGTTCCGGCATCCGCGGTGGAGGCGGTGGAGGCGGTCATGCGCCCACCCCCACCGGCTGGACGGCGGCGGCCGGGCGGGGCACGGCGCCGGGGACCTCCTCGTAGGCGCGGCGGTCCCAGGCGAACCGGGTCCACCGCTCGCCGGCGGTGTCGGGGCCGGTGGTGGGGACGGGCCCCGACAGGGCGCCGGGCCGCTCACGCAGCGGGTGGCCGTGGTCCTGGAGCCAGGCGTCGTCGTAGACGGTGGCCTGGTAGCGGTAGCCCTCGTCGGGGAGCATCACCACGCCGGTGCGGTAGGGGTGACGCTCGGCCCACCAGCGGGCGACGAGGTAGGCGGCGCCGCTGGTGGGGCCCTGGAAGAGGGCGTGACGGGCGTGCAGGGCGCGGGTGGAGGCGTAGGCCTCGCCGGCGGTCAGCCAGTGCACCTCGTCGAAGACGCGGTGGTCGAGGTTGGCGGGCCACAGGCTGTTGCCGAGGCCACGCAGTTCCCGGGAGCCGTCGGCCTGTCCGAACAGCACGCTGTGGTGGCTGTCGACGCCGATGGCCTCGGTGTGCGGGGTGTGCTCGCGCAGGGCCCGTACGGTGCCGCACATGGAGCCGCCGGAGCCGACGGGGCCGATGAGGGCGTCGACGGTGCCCAGGGTTCCGGTGAGCTGGTCGGCTACGAGGCGGTAGGCGCCCGGGTTGCCGGGGTTGCTGTACTGCTCGGGGCAGAAGGAGTCGGGCAGTTCGGCGCGGATCTCGGCGAGCCGGCGCAGCCGGGCCTCCTGGAACCCGCCGACCTCGGCCGGTTCGTGGCAGATCTCGACGCGGGCGCCGAGGTCGGTCAGGCGCCGGTACAGATTGGCGTCGATGGCGGGGTCGCTGACCAGGATGAGCTCGCGGCGCATCAGGGCCGCCTGCATGGCCAGGGCGAGCCCGAAGGTGCCGGAGGTGGTTTCGACGATCACGGTGTCGGGGCCCAGCTCGCCGCTCTCCTCGGCCTGCTTGAGGATGTGATGGGCCGGGAGCAGCTTCATCAGGGTGAATGCCGCGCCGTACAGGTTCGGGCCGAGCCGGATCAGCCGGGGCATCATCGTGGCTTCGGCGATCGAGGGGAAGGCGGAGGTCGCCGTCATGGAATCTCCAGGGACAGAGGTCGGCGTGGCGGACTGACGTCACTGTGCTGAAGGAGCCTGACAGCGGACTGACAGGACTCCCGCCGGACGTCAGCGGGCCGTCAGCGGGAGCCGGGACCATCGCGCCGTCGGAAGTGTGCGGACGCCGTGGAACGGCAGGGTGGGGCAGAGGTGGCAGGCATGGTGTGGACACAGGTGGTCGACGCGCGGCCGTTCGCGGAGCGGCGGGTGGTGTGCTTCCCGCACGCGGGCGGCTCGCCGTACTTCTTCCGGTCCTGGGCGAAGGGGCTGGGCGACTGCGAGGTCCACGCGGTCTGCTACCCGGGACGCGCCGAGCGGTTCTCCGAGGAGTGCGCGGCCGAACTGGTGCCGATGGCGCGGGAGATCGCCGCCGAGCTGCTGGCCTCGGCCGATGAGCGGCCGGTGGCCTTCTTCGGGCACAGCATGGGCGCGATCGTGGCCTACGAGGTGGTGCGGGCGCTGGAGGAGGCCGGCTCGGGCGTGGCGCACCTGTTCGCGTCAGGGGCGAAGGCGCCGCATCTGATGGCCGGGGACCCGGCGGCGGCGGCTGCCTGGGACCGGGAGTCGATCGGCCGGACGCTGGTCGAACTGGGCGGCACGGACCCCGAGTTGCTGAACAACGCCGGGTTCGTGGAGCTGGTGATGCCGTACATCGGGGCGGACTTCCGGATGCTCGCCGCGTACGAGGGCCGGCCGCGGTCGCCGCTGGGCTGCCCGGTCACCGCGATCGTGGGCGACGCGGATCCCCGGGTGACCGCCGCGCAGAGCGGTGCCTGGCGGCAGTCGACCCGGGGGCCGGTGGAGGCGCTGACGGTGCCCGGCGAGCACTTCTACCTCGCCGAACGGCCGCCGTTCGGGCTCATCGAAGAGGCGCTGCGTCCGCTGCGGAGCTGACCCGCTGGTGGTGAGGCGGGCTAGGGGGTGTTTCGCGGAGATCCGAGAAACACCCCCTAGGGGCCTCCCGGTACATCTCGGCGAGGCGGAAGGCCAGGTCGAGGGACTGGGTGTGGTTGAGGCGGGGGTCGCAGGCCGTCTCGTAGCGGTGGGGCAGGTCCTCGGGCCGTACAGCGTTGCCGCCTCCCGTGCATTCGGTGACGTCGTCGCCGGTCAGTTCTACGTGGATGCCGCCGGGGTGGGTGCCCAGGGAGCGGTGGACCTCGACGAAGCCGTTCACCTCGTCGAGGACGGTGTCGAAGGAGCGGGTCTTGTGCCCGGTGGGCGCGGTGACGGTGTTGCCGTGCATCGGGTCGCTGACCCAGCAGGGCAGGGCGCCCTCGGCGGCGACCTTCTCCACCAGGGTGGGAAGCATGTCGCGGATCTTGTCGGCGCCGGCCCGGACGACGAAGGTGAGGCGGCCGGGCTCGCGGTCCGGGTCGAGCCGGTCGAGGAGGGCGAGGACGGTGTCGGCCTCGGTGGCGGGGCCCAGTTTCACGGCGATCGGGTTGTCGATCCGTGAGAAGAACTCGACGTGGGCGCCGTCCAGGTCGCGGGTGCGCTCGCCGATCCACAGCAGGTGGCCGCTGGCGGCGTAGGTGCGGCCCGTCTCCGGTTCCGTGCGGGTCAGCGCCTCCTCGTAGTCCAGCAGCAGGCCCTCGTGTCCGACGAAGAACTCGGCGGTGCCGAGCTCGCGGGTGTCGACCCGGCAGGCCCGCATGAAGGCGAGGGTGCGGTCGATCTCGTCGGCGAGGGCCTCGTAGCGCTCGCCGGCGGCGGAGCCGGCGACGAAGCCCCGATTCCAGGCGTGGACCTGGTGCAGGTCGGCGAAACCGCTGGTGGTCAGGGCCCGAACCACGTTCAGGGTACGGGCGGAGGCCTCGTACATGACGCGCAGCCGCTCGGGGTCGGGGGTGCGTGCGGCAGGGGTGAACTCCAGGCCGTTGACGGCGTCGCCGCGGTACGAGGGCAGTCTCAGCCCGTCGAGTTCCTCGTAGGGGCTGGAGCGCGGCTTGGCGTACTGCCCGGCCATCCGGCCCACCTTGACCACCGGCAGGGCGGTGGCGTGGGAGAGCACGACGGCCATCTGGAGCAGGGTCTTCAGCTTGCCGCGGATGGAGTCGGTGGTGACCTGGGCGAAGGTTTCGGCGCAGTCGCCGCCCTGGAGCAGGATCGCCTCGCCGCGGGCGACGGCCGCCATCTTCAGGCGCAGCTGTTCGCATTCGGCGCCGAAGACCAGCGGAGGCGCTTCGGCGAGGCGGCCGGTGACGGCGCGCAGGGCTGCCGGGTCGGGCCAGTCGGGTTGCTGGGCGGCGGGGAATGCGCGCCAGGACGATCTGTTTTTGTTTTCTCCCATGGCCTCAGTTACCCACCGGGGCCCGGGAATGGTCAAGCATTTTGTAAATGGACCGCATCGGGGGTGTGGAATTGGTCTGGCGGTGGTTCGGAGAAAGTTGATTCACTCATTCCGACGGAAACCGAATTCAGGGGGAGTTCACATTGTGGGATTCACACGTTCCAAACGGTTCAAGCGGTCCGGGTGATTCCGGTCTTTTGCCGGTCGAGGTACGGGTCGGCGTCGAGGAGCTGGCCCGGCACGCCCCGCTGGAGCTGTACGCGGCGCTGAGCGCGGTGCTGCCCGAGCAGGAGGTGTTCCTGTTCGAGAGTCTGGAGGGGGCGGCGCCGGACCGCCGCTCCGCGGTCGTCGGCTTCGGACGGCTCGCCGAGATCCGCGTCCACGCCGACCGGGTCGAGGTGGACGGCGCCGCCCCGGCGCTCAAGCGGGCGCTGGCCGGCGCGGTCGAGGCGGCCGGGCTGGCCGCGGCGGCCCCGGCGGCGGACGGGCCCGCCGCGGGCTGCCCGGTGGCCCACCACCCACTTCCCGAGGGGCCGTACGTCTTCCGCTTCGAGCGGTCCGAGCAGGTCTGGGACGCGCTCGGCCGGGCCCAGGGGCTGTTCTCGCTGACCACCGACCTCCCGCGCGAGCGGTACGCCTTCGGGTTCCTGACCTCGCTGGCGTACGAGTCGGCCTGGCACATGGAGGAGCTGCCGGAGCGGACCGGCGGCGACGGCGGACGTCCGGACATCACGCTCACCCTGTTCCGGGACACCGTCTGGTACGACGTCAACGACGGGCGGGTGCGCCGGCTGCGCGCCGACAGCCCGGCGTTCGCGGGCCTGCCGGAGCCGCCCGAACTGCCCGAACTGCCCGCCCCGGCGCAGGCGCGCCCGGTGGCCGCGGACGGGTATCCCGAGGCGCCCGTCCCGCGCTCCGTGCGCGACAGCGTCGACCGCGAGACCTTCCTCGGCTGGGCGGCGCGCTGCCTGGAGCACATCGGCGTCGGCGACGTCTACCAGATCCAGATCGGCCACCGCCTCGACGTGGAGAGCGACCTGACCCCGCTGGAGGTGTACCGGCGGCTGCGCGGCCGCAACCCCTCTCCGTACATGTACCTGATGCCGCAGGCCGGACGGACCCTGATCGGTGCCAGCCCGGAGCTGTTCTTCCGGATCGAGGACGGCGCGATCGTGATGCGCCCGATCGCCGGCACCGCCCGCCGGGGCCCCGACGACGAGGTCAACCAGCGCCGCGTCAAGGAGATGCGGCAGAGCACCAAGGAGCAGGCCGAGCACATCATGCTCGTCGACCTGTGCCGCAACGACATCGGCCGGGTCTCGCTGCCCAGCACCCAGCCGGTGGACCGGCTGATGGAGGTGGAGACCTTCTCGCACGTCTTCCACCTGGTCTCCACGGTCAGCGGTCGGCTGGAGCCGGGGACGGACGTCTGGGACGCGGTACGGGCCACCTTCCCGGCCGGGACCATGTCGGGCGCGCCCAAGGTCCGCGCCATGGAGATCATCGACGGCCTGGAGAGGGAGAGCCGGGGCGCCTACGCGGGGGCGGTCGGGCTGGTCGACGTACGCGGCTGGAGCGAGCTGGCCCTGTGCATCCGCACGATCGAGTACGACGGCCACCGGTACTCCACGCAGAGCTCGGCGGGCATGGTCGCCCAGTCCGACCCGGAGTCCGAGTGGCAGGAGACGCTGGCCAAGATGGGGGCCGCCTACTGGGCGCTCACCGGTGAGGAGCTGCTGCGGTGAAGGTGCTGCTGATCGACGCGTACGACAGTTTCGTCCACATCATCGACCAGTACCTGCGGGTGCTGGGCGCGGACACCGAGGTGGTGCGCTCGCGGACCCGGACGCCGGGGCAGCTGGCCGACCTGGAGCCCGACGCGGTGGTGCTCGGGCCGGGCCCGGGGCATCCGGCGCGGTCCGGACACGTGGAGCTGGTGCACGAGTTCGCCGGGCGCGTCCCGGTGCTGGGGGTGTGCCTGGGGCACCAGGCCATCGGGCTCGCGTACGGGGGCCGGGTCGAGGTGGCCGGGCAGGTGATGCACGGGCGCACCAGCACCGTCCGGCACGACGGCGCGGGCCTCTTCGAGGGCCTGGGCCACAGCGTGGAGGCCACCCGCTACCACTCGCTGCTGGTCGCCGACCCGCTGCCCGAGCCGCTGGTGACCACGGCCGTGGCCGCCGACCACGGCTACGTGATGGGGCTGCGGCACCGCACGCTGGCGGTGGAGGGCGTGCAGTTCCACCCGGAGTCCATCATGACCACCGGCGGGCTGACCATGATGGAGAACTTCCTGGCGATGCGCTGCGGCGCCCTCACCCCCTGAGGACCGCCGCCAGCTCCCGGGCCGCCTGGTCCGCGCCCGACCTCGGCAGATGCGCGTGCCCGACCACGAGTGCGGGCGCGCCCTCGCCGGGGCGGGCGTGGCAGGCGGCCGCCCCCGTGAGCAGCACCGAGCGGCGCAGCGCCCCGGCCACCAGCGCCGCCTCGTCGGTGTGCCGGGGCAGCGTCACGTACGCGTGCAGTCCCGCGGCCCGGCCCCTCACCGTCGCCCCCGGCAGGTGGCGGCGTACGGCCTCGCACAGTGCGGTGTGCCGGTCGCGGCACAGGGAGTTCAGCCGCCGCAGGTGCCGGTCGTACGCGCCGCCGCGCAGGAACTCCGCGAAGGCCAGCTGGGTGAGCACGTCGGTGCCCAGGTCCTGGCGGGCGCGGGCGCGCAGCAGCCGGTCCAGCAGCGGCGCGGGCGCGGCGAGCCAGCCCAGGCGCAGCCCGGGGGCGAGGGTCTTGCTGACGGTGCCCGCGTAGACCACGTGGTCGGGTGCGAGCCGCTGGAGGGCCAGCGGCCGCCCGGCGCCGCGCTCGTACCACAGGCCCCGGTCGTAGTCGTCCTCGATGATCAGACCGTCGACCTCGCGCGCCCACCGCACCAGGATCTCGCGGCGCTCCGCGGAGAGCGTGGACCCCGTGGGGAACTGGTGGGCGGGAGTGAGCAGGACGGCCCGTATCCCGGACGCGGCCAGGGCGGCCACGTCGACGCCCTCCCCGTCGACCGGCAGCGGGACCGGCCGCAGGCCGCTCTCGCGGACGAACCGGCGCTGGCCGGGGTGGCCGGGGTTCTCGATGCCGAGGGCGTCGATGCCCAGCTGCGGCAGTACGGCGGCGAGCAGGCCCAGCGTCTGGGCGAACCCGGCGGTCACCATCACCTGCCCGGGGCTGCTGCGCACGCCGCACGTCCGGCCGAGGTACTGGGCGAGTTCCACGCGCAGCCGGGGATCCCCGGCGAGCGGAGGGTAGTCCAGGGCGGCCGGGTCGGCGGAGTGCAGGGCCCGCTGGTAGCCGGCGAGCCATTCACGGCGCGGGAACTCGAGGACGTTGCGGCCGCCGGGGCGCAGGTCCCAGCGGACGGACGGGGCCGCGCGGGGCAGGTGCCCGTCGTCCAGCAGGGAGGGGACCGGGGGCGCGGCCCCGGCGCGGTCCAGATGGCGCACGACTTGCGTGCCGGCGCCCTGGACCGCCTCGAGGTAGCCCTCGGCGACGAGCTGCCCGTACGCCTCGACCACGACGCTGCGGGAGACGCCGAGGTCGTCGGCGAGCCGGCGGCTGGAGGGCAACCGGGTGCCGGGGTGCAGAATTCCCTCGGTCACCTCTTTCTTGATGAATTGCTGGATCTGCGACGTCAGCGGAACATCAGATTCCCTGACGAGGGTCACCGCGGCGTGCAGGACCACTGGTTTCTCCTTCCGTTTGCGGCCGTCCGATTTCATTCCCGTCGAATTGGACCGTGCGAGCGGCCGGGCAGTGGTCTGGAAACCAGGAGTCCCGTTTTCCAGAATGGTGGCGGATGTATTTCCCCGTTCGAGGAGACCTACGTGACTGCCTGGCCGGAATTGCTGAACGCCTTGCTGGACCGCCGGAACCTGTCGGCGGGCGAGACCGAGTGGGCCATGGACCAGGTGATGGCCGGTGAGGCCGGTCCGGTCCGGCTCGCCGGGCTGATGACGGCCCTGCGCGCCAAGGGGGAGACCGCCGAGGAGGTGGAGGGCCTGGTGCGCGGGATGCGCCGGCACGCCGTCCCGCTGGCCGTGCCCGGCCCCGCCCTGGACATCGTCGGCACCGGCGGGGACGGCTCGCACAGCGTGAACGTCTCCACCATGTCGGCCGTGGTGGCCGCCGGGACGGGCGCCCGGGTGGTCAAGCACGGCAACCGCTCCGCCTCGTCCGCCTGTGGTTCGGCCGACGTGCTGGAGGAGCTGGGGATCTGCCTGGACCTCCCCGCCGCAGACGTCGCGGAGGTCGCCGAGGAGACCGGCATCACCTTCGCCTTCGCCCCGATGTTCCACCCGGCGATGCGGCACGCCGCGGGCCCGCGCCGTGAACTGGGCGTCCGTACCGTCTTCAACGCCCTGGGCCCGCTGACCAATCCGGCCGATCCCGCGGCGCAGGCCGTCGGAGTCGCCGACGCCCGGCTGGCCCCGCTGATCGCCGAGGTACTGGCCCGCCGCGGGGTGTCCGCGCTGGTCTTCCGGGGCGACGACGGGATGGACGAGCTGACGGTCACCACTACCTCCACCGTGTGGTCGGTCACCGGCTCCGGCCCGCGGGGATCAGAGGTGCGCAGGGAGACCTTCGATCCGCGGGACATCGGGATCGCGTACGCGCCGGCCGCGGCACTGCGCGGAGGGGACCGGGTTCACAACGCCCGGGTCGCCCGCGAGGTGCTCGCCGGGGCGCGGGGTCCGGTCCGGGACGCGGTGCTGCTGTCGGCGGCGGCGGGTCTGGCGGCCCTGGCCCCGGACGCGCGGCCCGTGGCCGAGCGGCTCGCCGCCGGGGTGGCGCTGGCCGCCGAGGCGGTCGACTCGGGTGCCGCGGCGGCCGTGCTGGAGCGCTGGGCGGCGGTCACGGCGAAGCGGGCCCTGGAGAACCTTGCCCTGGAAGGCGCGGCCCTGGAGCACCTGGCAGCCGCGGACCGGGCAGGCCCGGCAGCGAACCGGGTGGCCGCCGGCCGTTGAACCGACGGCCCGCCGCCACCAGAGCGGCCACCGCCTCCCGGTGGTGGCCGCTGGTGACCAGCGACTCGCCCACCAGGATCGCGTCGGCCCCCATCGACGCGTACTCGACCGCGCAGCGCGGGCCGCGCACCCCGGACGCGGCGATCCGCACGATGTTCTCCGGAATGTCCGGAGCGATCCGCGTGAAGGCGCCCTTGTCCATCTCCAGGGTCTTCAGATTGCGCGCGTTGACCCCGATCACCCAGGCCCCGGCGTCCAGCGCCCTGCGGGCCTCGCCCTGGTCGTGGACCTCCACCAGCGGGGTCAGGCCGATCTCCGCCGCCTGCGCGACCAGGTCGATCAGCAGGGGCTGTTCGAGCGCCGCGACGATGAGCAGGAGCAGGCTCGCGCCGTGCGCCCGCGCCTCCCACACCTGGTACGGGTCGACAATGAAGTCCTTGCGCAGCAGCGGCACTTCGACCCTGGCCCGGACGGCGTCCAGATCGGCCAGCGACCCGTCGAAGCGCAGTTCCTCCGTCAGGACGCTGATCGCCGCCGCGCCGCCCGCCTCGTAGCCGGCCGCCAGCTCCGCCGGGTCCTCGATGGTGGCGAGCCGTCCGGCCGCGGGGCTGGACCGCTTCACCTCCGCGATCACCTTCAAACCGTCGGTGCCGCGCAGCAACTCCGCGCAGTCCGGTACCGGTTGGACCTCCGAGGCCAGGTCGCGCAGCTCACACTCCGGGATCCGGCGCCGCCGGTCGGCGAGGCCGGCCCGTACGCCGCCGATGATGTCGTCGAGCGCGTTCATATTTCCGTCCATTCTCGCCCCGGGCACCACGGGCGCCATCGGGATCAGACCCTAGGGATGGGGGCGGGCGCGGACCACGTCCTTAAGGGTGCGGTGAAAGTCCCGTCCCGCCAGAAGGGGCCCGGCGTACCGCGTGCCGGGCCCCCTTCGCCGTACCGGCCGTGCGCCGGGGGTCAGGTCATCGACACGACGATCTTCCGGTCGCCCGTGTACGCCTCACGGCCGTGCAGCACCGACATGTTGTCCACCATCATGATGTCGCCCACCTGCCAGGGCTCCACCAGCTTGTTCTCCCGCTGCGCCTCGCGCACATGGGCCAGGTCGTCGTCCGACAGGGGGCTGCCGTCGCCGTAGGTGATCCAGTGCGGCAGGTCCTCCACGTCGTCGATCAGCGACAGCAGGGACTCGGCCTCGTCCGCCGGCAGGTTGGACGGGTGCCACTGGTCGGCCTGGTTGAACCAGGTCTGCGCGCCGGTGCGCGGGTTGTGGCGGATGCCGGGCCGGTGCTGACTGACCCGCAGGCCGCCGTCGGCCGTCCAGGCGTACTCGGCCGCCGAGTCCTCCAGGAACCGTTCGACCACCGCCTTGTCCTGCGTCTCGAAGGTGGCCTGCCAGGACTTGCCGAGGCCGAAACCGCCGTGCAGGTGCTGCTTGTAGACGACGCCGGAGGCGAACCGGTCGCGTACCTCCGGCGGCAGCGCCGCCAGCAGCGCGCCGCCGTCGCAGACGGGGGTGGCGCCGCCGGTCTCGGGCGCGACGAGGCAGCCGAAGAACAGCCGGGAGGGCCAGGACTGGGCGTACGACATCTCGTTGTGGAGGGAGATGTCGAAGCGGGCCGGGTACTCGGTGGAGGTGAACACCCCGTCGGAGACCGCCGCCCGGGGCGTGTTGCCGCCCCGGTAGCTGTCGATGAGGGAGTCGCCGAACAGGGTCACCGCGCGGTGGAAGGCGCCCGCGTCGGTGAGCCCGAGCCCCCGGACGAGGACCGCGCCGTGCTCGGCGAGGAGTTCCTCGGCCCGCGCCCGGACCTCGTCCGAGGGGGTGTCGGCGTACAGGACGGCCAGCGTGGTGCCGCCGGCCGTACGTGTCTCGTGTCGCATGTCAGTGGGTCTCCTTGCCGGTCGTCGCCGCCCCGGGCGCCGTGTGCGCGGTGAGGGCGACGGGCAGAGCGCTGTAGGCGCGGACGAAGTTGGAGTAGAGGCGCTGCGGCGGGCCGAGCAGGGTGATGTCCGAGACCATGGAGGACAGCGCCTCCACCATGGCTTTGACGTGCACCCGGCCCAGGAAGGCGCCGAGGCAGAAGTGCGGCCCGTGGCCGAACACCACGTGCTTGTTGGGGGTGCGGCCGACGTCGAAGGCCTCCGGGTCGGCGAAGGCCTCCTCGTCGAAGTTGGCCGAGGTGTTCCAGAGGGTGACGACGTCACCGGCCTTGATCAGCTGGTCGCCCAGCGGTACGTCGACCAGGGCGCGGCGTCCGAAGTGCATGGCCGGGGTGGTCCAGCGCAGGATCTCCTCGGTCGCGGTGTCCGCGGACACCTCCCCGGACTTCAGCCGGCGCCACTGCTCGGGGTGCTCGGCCAGGGCGATCAGCCCGCCGATGAGGGAGGTCCGGGTGGACTCGTCTCCGCCGAGGATGAGGCTGTAGGCGTTCAGGACGATCTCGTCCTCGGTGAGCGGCCTGCCGTCGACGGTGGCGGCGGCGAGGGTGCTGAGGACGTCCTCGCCGGGGTCGCGGCGTCTCGCGGCGGCCAGCTCGCTCATGTACATGATGATCTCGTTGCGGGCCATGAGGGACTCGAACTCGTCGTCCCCCGAACCGTGGCGCGCCAGGGTCCGGGTGTTCCACTCGACCAGGCGCGGGCGGTCCGCGAGCGGGATGTCGAGCAGGGCGCC
This sequence comes from Streptomyces sp. NPDC003042, assembly GCF_053591315.1. NCBI lineage: Bacteria > Bacillati > Actinomycetota > Actinomycetes > Kitasatosporales > Streptomycetaceae > Streptomyces > Streptomyces sp. NPDC003042. The sequence continues at coordinate 77,764 of NZ_JBSFTP010000001.1, read as the reverse complement.
CATGGTGTGGATCGGGATGTGGTCGACGACGTCGGCGACGAAGTCCACCCGGTCCGCCGCGATCGCCTTGCCGAGCAGTTCGCGGGTGTGCTCGTGGACGCCGGCGACGACCGGCTCCAGGACGCGCGGCGCGAACGACTTGAGCATCACGCCCCGGATGTCGCGGTGCCGGACGCCGTCGGTGACGGCGAGCATCTTGCGGGACGCGGAGTCCTCGCCCTGGAGCAGCGTGGCCAGCACGTTGCCCTTTTCCGAGGTGAAGCGCTTGTTGTCCCGGTAGACGGCGACGGCGTCGGCGTAAGTGGAGATCACCCAGAAGCCGGGGGTGCGTGCTCCGGCGGGGTGCCAGTGGACCGGGCTCTCGGTGCGGAACCGGCGCCACATGGCGTGGACGTCGACGTCGAGGAAGGTCTGCGGGTCGGTGAGGTCGAGGGTGGCGGGGTCGGGGGCCGCGGTCGCGGCCACCTCCTGGGTCACGGTCATGGTGTTCCTCGGGTCTTCGACGGGGGCTTCAGCTGGTCGCCGTACGGAAACGGCGCAGGCTCACGACGGTGCAGGTCACGAAGATCACGGTCAGGGTGACCGAGACCACCAGGAGCGGATGGTCGCCCGCGAACCCGGTGCTGGGCGTGTCCGGGTTCCCCCACAGGTCCCGGCAGGACGCGATGACGGCGGTCACCGGGTTCCACTCGGCGAGCGGGCGCAGCGCCGACGGCATGGTCTGCGGGGAGAGGAAGGCGCTGGACAGGAAGGGCAGCACGACCACGATGAACGGGGCCACCACGCTGATCGTCTCGACGCTGCGCAGGGTCAGGGCGAGCAGCACCCCGAGCCACAGCATCGCGTAGATGAAGACCGCGATCAGGGCGAAGCCCGCCAGGGTGGGCAGCAGCCCGGTGTGCGAACGCCAGCCCAGGAGGAGGCCGATCAGGACGGTGGTGCCCAGTCCGCCCATGCCCACCACCCAGTCCGCGGCGGTGTGTCCGATCGGTATGGAGGCCCGGCTGATGGGCAGCGAGCGGAACCGGTCGACCAGCCCGCCCTGGAGGTCCAGGGCGAGCGATACCGCGGTGGGGCCGACACAGGCCAGGCCGACCTGGACGGCTCCGCCGGCGAAGACGTACTCGACGTAGTCGCCGCCCTGCGGCAGGTGGATCGAGTAGCGGAAGAGATAGCCGAGCATGATCAGCGAGAGCATCGGGTTGAGCACGATGCCGATCGAGCGGCCGGGGGCGCGCCGCATCCGGCGCAGCCGCCGGCCGATGACGGCGCCGGTCTCGATGAGCAGGGTCCGCGGGCCCGCCGGCCGGCCCGCCGCGAGGTGCGGCGTCCCGGTCGCGGCGGTCCTGGTGCTCCTGGCGGTCCTGGCGGTCTTGTCGGTCTTGTCGGGGTCCGGCGCGGGGCGCGGGAGGGTCGTCGTCATGACCGGTTACCGGCCTTCCACGCGTCGAGAGCGGTCCGCAGGGCCGGGCCGATGGCGGTCAGCGGCTCCGGGCCCAGCATGTCGTCGTGCGCGCAGTCGATCCGGTGGACCTGTACGGCGCCCGTCATGAACTCCTTCCACAGCACGTCCTTGTCGGTCACCTCGCCCCAGGGCGAGTGTTCGGCCAGGAAGAGCTGCACGTCACCGGCGTACTCCTCCGGTCGGTAGCGGGTGTTGAGGAGCTGGTGGCGGCCCATCAGGGCGACCACGCGGCCGAGGCGTTCGAGGCCGAGGCGGGCCAGCGGGTTGTTGTCGCGGCGCAGGGTCTCGTAGAGGTCCTGCGGTGTCAGGGGGCGGCCCGCGAACTCCTCGCGGTGGTGGCCGATGCCCTCCATCAGCCAGCCGAGGCGGACCTGTTCGTCGCGCTCGTCGACGGCGTCGGTACGGGGGAAGGAGTCCATGACGGTCAGGACGCCGACCTCGTCGCCGGCCGCCCTCAGCTGGACGGCGATCTCGTAGGCGAGAAGACCGCCGAAGGACCAGCCCAGCAGGTGGTACGGGCCCTCGGGCCGGACCTCCTTGATGAGCCGGATGTACGAGGCGGCGTTCTCCTCGATGCTCTCCGGCAGCGGGGCCCCGGCCACCACGGTGGGCGACTGGAGGGCGTAGACGGGCTGGTCGGGGTGCAGGTACGGCACCAGGGTCAGGTAGGAGAGGGACAGGCCCACACCGCTGTGCACGCAGAACAGCGGGGTGCGGTCGCCGTCGGGCTGGATGGTCAGCATCGGGGTGAAGTGCTCGACGTGCTCGATCGCGTCGGCCTCGGCGATGGCCTCGGCCATGCCGCGGGCGCTGCCGCGCATGCCGTCCGGCAGGGCCGGCGGCGCTGCCGCAGGCTCCGGGACGGGCTCGGGCTCCGGCTCCGGCTCCGGGCGCAGGCTCGCGGCCAGGGCGTCGGCGCTCTGGTGGAGGAAGACGTCCGCGATGCTCAGGCCCAGACCGGCCTTGCGGGCCAGGCTGACCACCCGCAGCGACTTCATGCTGTCCATGCCGGCTTCGAAGAAGTTCTGCTCCGCGGTGACCGCGTCAGTGCCGAGCACCCCGCGGATGATCCCCAGCAGGCTCTCCACCACCGGGTCGGCGTCGGCGTCGGCCGTGGTCGTGGACCCGGGCACGGAGGCGTCACCCGCGGCGCCGGCGGCCGGCGCGGACGGGTCCGGAGTGGACCAGTCGCGGCCCGGGCGGTCGGGGGCGGACGTGGCGGTGCCCGCGACCAACGCCGGCCACAGCCCCTCGCCGGTGAGCGCGCAGTACGCGGCCGCCTCGGCGTGGCCGACCGGGGTCAGCGCGCCGTCACCGGGCCCGCGCAGCAGGTACGCGGGCTGGTCCGGCGCCGGTACGTGGCCCAGGGGCTCCGCCGGCTCCGCGGAGTCCGCTGCCCGGCCGCGCACCGCCGCGGAGTCCGGGACCAGCACCGGCACCCCGGTGCTCCGCAGCCGCCCGGCCAGGCCCTCGGTGGTGAGCACGGCCACCGCGGCGGCCGCCTCCAGCACCTCCCGGATCCGGTCGGTGGGCTCCTCCGCGCCGACCGGCACGTACGCCGCGCCGGTCTTCAGGACCGCGAGCGCGGCCACCGCCTGGTCGGCGGCGCGCGGCAGTGCGAGGGCGACGACCCGGCCGGGACCGGCCCCCCGCCCCGCGAGGTGGTGCGCCAGCCGGTCGGCGCGGGCGCCGAGCTCCTCGTACGACAGGGCCTGTGATCCGGCGCCGACGGCGGTGTCGCGCGGTGCGGCGGCGGCCCGCCGGGCGAGGAGCCCGGTCAGGGTGTCCCGTACGGCTCCGGCCGCAGAGCCGCTTTCGGCCCCGGCCCCGACGGCCTCGGCCCCGACGGGGCCGCGCTCCGCCTCCAGCGCGCTGATCCGTACCTCCGGGTCGGCGACGGCCGCCCGCAGCACCTGCTGGAACTGCTCCACGAGCCGCTCCGCGGTGCCCCGGGTGAACAGCGCGGTGCTGAAGGTCAGCAGCCCGCGCATCCCGTCCCGTCCCGGCCAGTTGAACAGCTCCAGCACCAGGTCCAGCTTGGCCTGGTCGGAGCCCACGTACTCGGGCGCGGCGCTCAGCTCCACCAGCTCCGGCACCCGAACCCCGTCGTGCTGCACGGTGAGCGAGACCTGGAACAGCGGGTGCCTGCCCAGCGCGCGGGCCGGCCGGACCGCTTCCACGACCTGGTCGAAGGGCACGTCCTGGTGCGAGTACGCGGCCAGGTCGGTCTCCCGCAGCCGCTCCAGCAGCTCCCGGAAGGTGGGGTCGCCACCGGTGTCGCCGCGCAGCACCAGGGTGTTGAGGAACATCCCGACGACATCGGCGAGCGCGTCGTCCGTCCGTCCGGCGACGGACACCCCGAGCGGGATGTCGGTTCCGGCGCCCCACCGGGTCAGCAGGGCCGAGAAGGCCGCCTGGAAGACGATGAACTCGGTGGTGCCGGTGCCGCGGGCGATGTCCGCCAGCGCCCCGTGCAGTTCCGGGTCCACATCGAACATCACGGTGTCACCGGCGGTCCCGCCACCCTGCGGACGGGGGAAATCGGTCGCCAGCGGCAGTTCCTCGGGCAGACCCGCCAGCGCGTCGCGCCAGAAGTCCAGCTGCCGCGCGCCCAGGCCGTCCGGGTCCGCCGCGTCGCCGAGCAGCTCGCGCTGCCAGACGGCGAAGTCGGAGTACTGCACCGGCAGCGGCTCCCAGCGCGGGGCCCTCCCGCCGGTGCGGGCGCGGTAGGCGGTGGCGAGGTCGGCGAGCAGCGGCTCCATGGACCAGCCGTCGAAGGCGATGTGGTGCACCACGATCAGCAGCACGTACGAGTCGGCGCCGGCCGGGAACAGCCGGACCCGCAGCGGGGTCTCCTCGGTGAGGTCGAAGCCGCGGTCGGCCTCGGCGGCCAGCGCGGTGCCGAGCTGGTCGGTGAAGACGGACAGGGTCCTCAGCACCGGCCCGCCCGTGCCCGGGTCCAGGACCCGCAGCGAGGGCACCCCGTCGTGCTCGGGGATCACCGTCCGCAGCACCTCGTGCCGGGCGGTCAGGTCGAGCAGGGCCGCCTCTAGGGCGCTCACGTCGAGCTTCCCGGTGAGCCGGAAGGCCATGGCGCTGTTGTACGAGCCGTCGGCGCGGCCCTGGCGCCGGTTGAGGAACCACTGGCGCTGCTGGCTGAAGGAGAGCGGGCGCTCCCCGCCCGGCGCGGCCGGGACCAGCGCGGGCCGGGCCCGGTCGGCGTCCGCGACCTGTCCGGCCAGGGCCACCACGGAACGGGCCTCGAACAGGGCACGAATGGGAAGTTCGACGCCGAGGGTGCTGCGAACCCGGCTGACGAGGCGGGTAGCGAGCAGCGAGTGCCCGCCGATCTCGAAGAAGTCGTCGTCGATGGAGACCTGTTCCAGGCCGAGGACGTCGGCGAACAGCCCGCACAGGATGCCTTCGACGGGCGTCCGGGCCGCCCGGCCGCGGGAGACGGCGCCCAGGTCGGGGTCGGGCAGGGCGTTGCGGTCGAGCTTGCCGTGGGCGGTCAGGGGCAGTTCCTCCAGGGCCACGACCGCGGAGGGGACCATGTAGTCGGGCAGTTCCTCGGCGAGCCGGTCGCGCAGGACGGCGGTGGCCTCGGGGCCGACGGCCGAGCCCGCGACCACGTACGCCACCAGCCGGCGCTCGCCCGCCTCGTCCTCGCGCATCACCACGACCGCCTGCTCGACGCCGGGCTGCGCGAGCAGGGCGGAGGAGATCTCGCCGAGCTCGACGCGGATGCCGCGCAGTTGCACCTGGTCGTCGACGCGGTCCAGGTAGTCCAGTTCACCGTCGGGCAGCCAGGCGACCAGGTCCCCGGTGCGGTACATCCGGGAGCCGGCCGGGCCGTAGGGGTCGGCGACGAACCGGGACGCGGTCAGTCCGGGCCGGTCCAGGTAGCCGCGGGCCAGGCCCCCGGCGACGTACAGCTCGCCGGTGACGCCCGGGGCGACGGGCCGCAGGTTCCGGTCCAGTACGTAGGCCCGGTGGGCGTTGGTGGGTCGGCCGATCGGCGGCCGCCCGCCCCGCGGGGTCAGCGGACCGGCGACGGTGCAGCCGACGACGGCCTCGGTGGGTCCGTAGCCGTTGAACAGCCGGACCGAACCGGCCCAGCGCTCCACGACCGCGGCCGGAACCGCCTCGCCGGTGACCACCAGGCGCAGGTCGGCGGGGAGGGTGGCGTCGGCGGGGAGCCCGCCGACCACGACGGGCGGCAGGGCGACCAGGTTGATCCGGGCCTCGTTGATCAGGTCGACCAGCGGCTGTCCCGGCGTACGGGCCTCCTCGTCGGCGATGACCAGGGTCCCGCCGTTGAGCAGCGCCAGCATGATGCCGAAGACCGAGGCGTCGAAGCTGAACGAGGCGAACTGCAGGACGCGGACGTCGTGGTCGAGCCGGAACCGGTCGGAGAGGCTGTCGACCATCGACATCAGTGCGGTGTGGGGTACGACGACGCCCTTGGGGCGGCCGGTGGAGCCGGAGGTGTAGATCATGTACGCCGTGTTGTCCGGGTGCGGCGGGGCCGCCCGGTCGGCGTCGGTGAGGTCGTGGCCGGCCAGCGCGCTGAGGTGGGCGTTCACCTCGGGCGCGTCGAGCAGCAGCGGTGTCACGCCGAGCGCGGCCAGGTCGGGCAGGCCCGTCGGGCGCTGCGCGGTCCGGGTGTCGGTCAGCAGGACCGGCGGCCGGGCGTCCTGAAGGATGTAGCCGATCCGGTCGGCCGGGTAGTCGGCGTCGACGGGCAGGAACACCGCGCCGGCCTTGATGGCGGCGAGGGCCGCCACGATCAGCCCGGGGGAGCGCGGCAGCATCACCGCGACCGGCTGCTCGGGGCCCACGCCGCGCTCGGCCAGCAGCCGGGCCAGCCGGTTGGCGCGGCTGTTCAGTTCGGCGTAGTCGAGTTCCTCGGTGCCCAGCGAGACGGCCGGCTTGGCGGGCGACAGCGCGGCCCACCGCTCGAAGGTGGTGGTGGCCAGGGAGCCGCCGCCCGGCCGGGCCGCCGAGGCGCCGGACCAGCTGTCGAGCAGCTGCCGCCGCTCCTCGCCGGACAGCGTGTCGATCTGTCCCAGCGGGGTGGCGGGGGCCTCGGCGAGCCGGCGCAGCACGCGGGCGAACCGGTCCACGAACACCTCGGCCCGCTCGGCGTCGAACACGTCCGGCCGGTACTGGGCCTCCACGCGCAGCCGCTGTCCGTCGGTGGGGAACACCCCGACCGCGAGCGGGTATTCGGCGACGACGCGGGCCTTCCAGTTCAGCATGGTCAGGCCGGGCACGTGGTCGCCGATGGCGTCCAGCGCGCCCGCCGGGTAGTTGTGGAAGCTGACGACGGTGTCGAAGAGCTCGCCGACGCCGACGGCCTGCTGCACCTCGGCCAGACCCAGGTGCTGGTGCTCCTCCAGGCCGAGCTGGCGGTCCTGGAGCGCGGCCAGCATCTCCTCGAAGGGCTGAGCCGCTTCCAGGTCGGCCCGTACGGGCAGGGTGTGCAGGAACGCGCCGACCATCCGCTCGACCTCGGGCAGCCCCGCCGGGCGGCCGGAGACGACCGCGCCGAAGGTGACCTCCCGGCGTCCGGTGAGGCTGCCCAGGACCACGGCCCAGGCGCCCTGGACGACGGTGTTCATGGTCAGGCCGCGCCGGTGCGCCCATGGGGTGAGGGCGGCGGTCAGCTCGGCGGGCAGGTCCACGGTGTACGTCTCGGGCAGTACGGAGACCCGTGCCCGGTCGGCGGGGCCGAGCCGGGTGGCCTCGTCGATGCCGTCGAGCTCCGCCTCCCATGCCTTGCGGGCGGCCGGCTTGTCCTGGGCGGCGGACCACTCCAGGTAGGCGCGGCCGGGCGCCACCGGGCGCAGCGCGCTGACGTCGGCGCCGTTGCCCCACAGGGTGACGAGTTCCTCGGCGAGTACGGCGGACAGCGACCAGCCGTCCACCAGCATGTGGTGGGTGGTCCACACGACGCGGTGGCGTTCGGTGCCCAGCCGGTAGACGGTGAACCGGGTCAGCGGACCCCGGGTCACGTCGAAGCGGTGGAGCCACTCCTCCTCGGTGCGCCGGCCCGCCTCCGCGCCGGGATCGGCCGTGGCGGTGAGGTCCTCCTCGGTCCACGGCAGTTCCACGGAGCGGGGGATCAGCTGGACCGGGTCGCCCTGGGACCGCTCGCGGAACCGGGCGCGCAGCGCCGGATTGCGGTCCAGCAGCGCGGTGGCGGCGGCGCGCAGCGCGGCCACGTCCAGGGCGCCGCCGATGTCCATGACGACCTGGAGGGTGTAGGCGTCCATGCCCTGGCGGTCGAACTCGGCCTGGAACAACAGGCCGCGCTGGAGCGGGGAGAGCGGCAGGACGTCGGTGAGCCCGTGCAGCTCCCGCTCCCAGGCGTCGATCTCGTGCTGCTCCACGTCGACGAGCGGGAACTCGGCGGCGATCCGGCCGCCGCCGGCGCCGGGGCCGGCGGCGTGTGCGGCGAGGGCCGCCAGGGCGGCGAACCAGTCCTCGGCGATCTCGCGTACGGCGGCCTCGTCCAGGGCGTAGGACGGCCAGGTCCACTCGGCGACCAGGACCGGGCCCTCGGGGCGGTCCTCGGTGAGGGCGACCAGGTCCAGGGGCTGGCGCAGCGGGGTGTCGGCGGAGGCGGTCAGCCCGGCGCCGCCGGCCTCGATCGCCCAGTCGCCCTCACCGGCCGCGAACCGGCCCAGGTAGTTGAAGCCGATCTGCGGTACGGCGGCGCGGGCGAGCACGGCCGAGGTCTGCGGGTTGACGTGGCGCAGCAGCCCGTAGCCGATGCCGTGGTCGGGCAGGGCGCGCAGGGCGGCCTTGACCCGCTTGAGGGCGGTGCCGGCGGCGGGGCCGCCGGACGTGACCTCGGTGCGGTCGAGGTCGCCGATGTCGAGGGCGACGGGGAAGGCGCTGGTGAACCAGCCGACCGTGCGGGAGACGTCGAGGCCGTCCCCGATCTGTTCGCGGCCGTGGCCTTCGAGCTCGACGACGGTACGGGTGCCCGTGGCCCCGGAGCGGCCGGTGACGGCCAGCGCCAGGCCGGTGAGCAGCACCTCGTTGATCTCGGCGTGCAGGGCGGCGGGCACGCGGGTGAGCACGTCGGCGGTGAGCGCGGCGGGCAGCTCCAGGCGGAGCCGGCCGGCGGTGGCCCAGGTGTCGGTGGCCGGGTCCAGCGGCCGGTCGGCGAGGATTTCGCCCGCGTCGGCCGACTGGGCCGTCCACAACGGGAGTTCGCCGACGCGCCGGGAGGTGCGGGCCTCCGCGGACAGGGTCTTCGCCCAGGTGCGGAAGGAGGTCGGGACCGGGTCCAGGGCGGGGGCGCGGCCCTGGGTGACGGCCTGCCAGGCGGCCTCCAGGTCGGGCAGCAGGATCCGCCAGGACACCCCGTCGACGGCGAGGTGGTGGACGACCAGCAGCAGCCGGCCGCCCGCGCCGGGGGTCTGCTCCAGCAGGACCGCCTGGACGACGAGGCCGTCCTCGGGGCGCAGCCGGGACCGGGCGGCGGCGACCTGCTCGGCGCGTACGGCCGCGTGATCGGCGTCGGCGGGCACGGTCACCCGGGTGACCACGTCGGCGGCGGTGACGCTGCCCGGCCGCAGGACCTCCTGGGTCCACAGACCGGGCACGGGGGAGGTGAGCTTCAGGCGCAGCGCGTCGTGCCGGTCCAGGACGGCCTGGAGGGCGGGTTCGAGGATCGCGGAGGTGAGCCCGGCGGGCGCGGTGACGGCCACGTACTGGGCGAACTCGCGGGTGGCGTCCGGCAGTTCGGCGAGCTGCTCGCGCAGTCGGTCGGATATGGGGGTGGGGTCGATCTCGCCGGTGCCGTCGTCGGCGGCGGCCGCCGGGGTGGCCCCGGCGCGCCGGGCCACGGCCGCGATGGCGGCCGGGGTGCGGTGCTTGAAGACGTCGCGGGCGGTGACGACCAGCCCGGCCCGGCGGGCCCGGCTGACGACCTGGATGGAGCTGATGCTGTCGCCGCCGAGCGCGAAGAAGCTGTCGTCGGGGCCGACGTCGGTCAGGCCCAGGACCTCGGCCAGGACCGCGCAGAGGATGCCTTCCTCGGGGGTGCGGGCGGCCCGGACGGCGCTCTTGGGACCGGCGAGGTCGGGCGCGGGCAGCGCCTTGCGGTCCACCTTGCCGTGTGCGGTGAGCGGCAGCGCGTCCAGGGTGAGCAGCACGGTCGGGACCAGTGCCTCGGGCAGCCGGCCGGCGAGCAGGGTGCGCAGCGCGGCGGTGTCGAGGGCGGCCGGGGAGGTCCCGGTCTCCGGTTCCAGGTAGCCGACCAGGCGCTTGTGCCCGGCGGGGTCGGTGACGGCGGCGGCGACGGCGTCGGCGACCCCGGGCAGGGCGCGCAGGGCCGATTCCACCTCGCCGAGTTCGATGCGCTGGCCGCGGATCTTGACCTGGTGGTCGCGGCGGCCGATGAAGGCGAGCTGGCCGTCGGGGCGCAGCGTCACCAGGTCGCCGGTGCGGTACATGCGGGAGCCGTCGCCCGCGAAGGGGTCGGGCAGGAAGGTGACGGCGGTGCGGCGGGTGTCGCCGAGGTAGCCGCGGCCCACGCCGGCGCCCGCGATGTACAGCTCCCCCCGCACGCCGCGCGGGACGGGCCGCAGGTCGTCGCCGAGGATGTGCAGCCGGGTACCCCGCAGGGGGCGCCCGATGGGCACGATCGCGGCGGCCATCGCGTCGAGTTCGCCTCGCGTGCGCGCGTAGGCGTGGGTGACGTCGTCGGAGCACTCGGTCGGGCCGTACAGGTTGGCCAGCGCGATCGTGGGGTAGCGGGCGAACCAGCGGGCGCACAGCTCGGCCGGCAGGGCCTCCCCGTTGGAGATCATCCAGCGCAGGGCGGGCAGTTCGGGGGCGGAGCCGGCCGCGTCCCACACGTCCAGGGTGGCGCGCAGCAGGGAGGGGACGACCTCCAGGACGGTCAGGCCCTCGGCGCCGATGGTGGTGAACAGCGCGTCGGGGTCGGAGGCCTCGGCCCGGCTGAAGGCGCGCACGCGACCGCCGACGAGCAGCGTGGTGAGGGTCTGCCAGACGGTGACGTCGAAGGTGACCGGGGCGTTGTGGACGAGCGCGTCGGAGCTGTCCAGCGACAGCTCCTCGATCTTGGCGAGCAGGTGGTTGACCATGCCGCCGCGCTGCACCATGGCGCCCTTGGGCTTGCCGGTGGAGCCGGAGGTGTAGATGACGTACGCGAGGTCCTGCGGACCGCCCAGGACGGGCGGCAGCGCGTCGGGAGCGTCCTGCTCGGCGGTGATCTCGCGGACGGGCAGTGCGGCGCCGTCGCCGGCGGCAGCGGCGGCCTGCCCGGCGAGCTCGCGGTGCGCGGCGTCGGTGAGGACGAAGGCGGCGCCGCTGTCGCGCAGCAGGGCGGTCAGACGGGGCAGCGGGGCGCCCGGGTCGAGCGGTACGAAGGCCCGCCCGGCGCCGAGGACGGCGACCTCGGCGGTGACGAAGTCGCGGCCGGGTTCGGTGAGCAGGGCGACGGGGCCGGTGCCGGTCAGGTGCCGGGAGAGCGCGCCGGCGCGGCCGACGAGCTGCGCGTAGGTCAGGGTGCCGCTGTCGTCGGTGACGGCGGGGGCGTCGGGGGTGGTCCGGGCGTGCGCCCGTATCCGCTCGACCGCGCCCAGGTAGGGGGTCGGGCGGACCGGTCCGGTGAGCGCGGCGGCCAGCTCCCGGCTCTCGCCGGGGGAGAGCAGCTCCAGGGCGGCCAGCGGCTCGTCGGCGTCGGCGCGCAGGAACCGGTCGAGGTAGGAGACGAACCGGTCGAGGTGGGCGCGGACCTCGGCCCGGGTGTAGCGGGCCTCGTTGCCGCTGAGGTCGACGCCGATGCCGGCGTCGCCCTTGTCGGCGACCGTGAACTCCAGGTCGTCCACCAGTCCGGTGGACGGGCTGTGGATGGTGGCGTCGCACGGTCCGATGGCCAGCTTCTCCACCTGCGGCATCATGTTGAGGAAGGGGCCGAAGGGGCGGCGGTCGTCGCTGGACAGGCCCATGGCGCGGCGGATCCTGCTGACCCGGTGGCGCTGGTGCTTGAGGGCCTGGGAGAAGGCGCGGTAGGCGTCGGCGAACAGTCCGGCGCGGGTGGTGGCGCGGTCCACGGCGAGCCGCAGCGGCAGGTAGTTGACCACCATGCCGGGAACCTTCTGGGTGTCGCCGCCGACGCGGGCGGTGACGGGCAGCGACAGCAGGACGTCCTCGGTGGCGGCCATCCGGCCGGTGTAGGCGCCCAGGGCCGCGACGAGCACGGTCTGCCAGGTGACGCGGGACTCCCAGGCGACGGCGCGCAGCCGCTCGGCGACGTCCTCGGGCAGGACGCCCTGCTCCTGGAGGAAGCCCTGGGCGGGTTCGGCGTCGCGGGTGGCGAGGCTGATCAGCTCGGGCCGGGTGGTGAAACGTTCCTCCCAGTAGGCCCGGTCACGCTCGGCGCGGGCCGAGCCGACGTAGGCCGCCTCGGCGTCGAGCAGGGTGCTCAGCGGCGGGAAGCGGCCCTCGTCGAGGGTGGTGCCGGCCAGCAGGGCCTCGTAGATCACGGCGAGCCGCTGCCAGTAGATGACGTAGCTGAATCCGTCGGAGACCAGGTGGTGGTTGAGCAGGCAGAAGAAGGTGCGTTCGGCGCCCAGGGTGAAGACGCTCAGCCGGAACAGCGGCTCGCGCGCGTCCGCCGGGCTGCTGTCGGCGCCCTCGGCGGGCAGGGTGAACGGCACGCGCAGGTCGGCGCGGATCGCCTCGTGCGCGGCGGCGGCCGGGTCGGCGGCACCGCTGACGTCGGTGACGGTCAGCGGAAGGCGCTCCAGCGGCTCGATGAACTGGCGCGGCTCGCCGTCCACCTCGGTGAATCTCGTCCGCAGGCACTCCGACTCCGTCACCAGTCGCTCCAGCGCGGTGCGGAAGAGGCCGTGATCGAGCTCGCCCCTGATGTCCCAGTAGATGGCGGTGTTGTACGTGGCTCCCCCGCCAGAGAGTTTCGCGTCGAACCAGATGTCCTTCTGGCCGGCGGTGAGCGGAAGGCCGCCGACCGTCTGAACATGCGTCATGGCTATCCCCTAGCGAAGGTTTTCCGATGTCAGCCCTGTCACGGACCAGATCGTTGCCGCGCGCGCTGACGGCGGTCTGAGAGCGAACTGATGGCGCGCTGACGTGAGTGGAGCGGGGCGGGCAGGGGGCGCGGCGGGTCAGCCGCAGCCGCCCGCGTGGGCGTCGTCGGTCGCCCGGCCCATCCCGACGGCGGCCAGCGGCTCCGGCATGAACCCGGCCGGCACCTCCTGGCCGCGCACGTGGGCGACGAACTCGTCGAGCCGGTCGATGCCCCAGAACCGGCTGTAGCCCTGGACGAAGAACGGCACCCCGAAAACCCCGTCGCGGCACACGTCCAGCAGGATCTTGATCCCCTCGGCGCGCAGCTCCGGCACGTCGCTGGCGCGCGCCAGCTCGCGCGGGTCGAGCCCGATCTCGAAGGCGATGTCCTCGATGGTGGCCGGGTCGCAGATGTCGCGCCCGCGGCCGAACCGGGCCCGGTACACGGCGTCGATGAAGGCGTGGCCGCGGCCGCGGCGCTCCGCCACCAGGTAGGCCAGGTGCGGGACTTCCCAGACCGGCTCGCGGTCCACGGGCCAGGTGACGTTGAGACCGCGTGCCTTGGTCAGCCGGCCGACGTCCTGGAGCACGTAGCGGTTCTTCTCGCGGGACATCTCCGAGTACGGGAAACGGCCGCCCTGTTCGGCCATCAGCCGGGCGCTCAGCGGGTCGGGCTCGAAGAAGGGCACCCACTCCAGGCGCTCGGCGAGGTCCGGGTGGAAGGTCATGATCTCGCGGTAGGCGAGCCAGGAGTACGGGCTGCGCAGCGAGAAGTAGAAGCGGGGCGTCTTGTTCTTGGCCATGGTGAACCCTTCGGTCGGCCTGGCTGCGTGGAACGGAGCAACGTGGGGGGTTGGTGTGGGGGAGGCAGGGCCCGGCCGTCAGACGACGAGGCCGCCGTCGACCCCGAAGACCTGTCCGGTGATGTACGAGGCGCGGTCGGAGGCGAGGAAGGAGACCAGGTCGGCGACCTCCTCGGGCCGGCCGAACCGGCCGAGCGGGATCCGCTCGGTCATCTTCCGCACGTGCTCCTCGGAGAGCCCGGAGAGCATGTCCGTCTCGATGAACCCGGGGGCCACGGCGTTGGCGCGGATGCCGTAGCGGCCGCTCTCCTTGGCGAGGGCCTTGGTGAAGCCGATGATCCCGGCCTTGGTCGCCGAGTAGTTGGTCTGCGTGGCGTTGCCGTACACCCCGGCCACCGAGGACAGGGTGATCACGGAGCCGGCGCGGCGCTTCATCATCGCGAAGACGGCGGCCTTGCAGAGGTTGTAGGTGCCGTCCAGGTTGACGCGCAGCACGGCGTCCCAGTCGTCGGGGGACAGCATGACCAGCGGGTTGTCGCGGACGATGCCCGCACAGGACACCACGGTGCGCAGCGGGCCGAGCTCCTTCTCGCTGGCGCGGACGAAGTCCCGTACGGCGTCGTGGTCGGACACGTCGGCGCGCGCGGTGTGGACGCGGGCCCCGGCGTCGGCGGCCAGGGCGGCCACCGTGTCGGCGGCCTCCTTGTCGGACTGGTAGCAGAAGGCGACGTCGTAGCCGTCCTCGGCGAGGCGGGTCACCACATGGCGGCCGATGCCCCGGGAACCCCCGGTCACCAGCGCGACACGGCGTTCGGTTGCGGACATGTGCTTGCTTCTCCTCGGAAGTGGCGTGGGCCCCCGCGGGGGCGGGCGCGGGCGGGCCCGCGGACGGGGAACCGGCGGCCGGCCGGGGCGGGGGAACAGTCCCCTGGCCGACCGCCGGGGTGTGGGGGTCAGCCGCCGGTGAGGACCGCGCAGCCGACCAGGCCGTCCCGCTCGATACCGGTGACCAGCGCGGCCTCGCCGGGCGCCAGGCCTGCCTCGCCGGCCGCGGCGAGCACCCCGGCCAGCTGGAGCGCGGCGGCCGCCGCGGAGGTGTCGCCGACCAGCGGCCGGATCCGTACCCACTGGAGGGCGGCGTCGTCGCCGAGCACGTCGGTGACGGCGCCCTCCTCCTGGGCGACGAGCGGACCGCCGGCGCCCAGCGGCGCCACCAGCCGTACCGCGCCGGGCGCGACCCCCGCCTTCTCCAGCGCGCCGCGCACGCACACGGCGAGTGCCTCGCGGGCGCCGTCGGGCTCGTGGAAGGCGCGGAAGGCGGTGGCCCCGACCCGGGCCAGTGCGCCGCGCCCGGCGGCCGCGGCGTCCTCGGCGGTCTCCAGCAGGAACACCGCGCTGCCCTCGCCGAGCGGGGTGTCGCGCTCCTCTTCGATGCGGCCGTGCCATTCCAGCCAGGAGCGCTGGGTGGAGTACTCCTCGGCCGCGCCCACCAGCACCCTGGAGCAGTGGCCCCCGCGGTGCAGGCGCAGCGCGTATCCGAGGGCGAGCAGCCCGGTCAGGGAGCCGCCCGCGACGGTGGTGTTCGGGCCCTTGATGCCGTGCCAGATGGCGCTCTGTCCGGCGGCCCGGTTCATCACGGTGTTCGGGAAGCGGGCCGGATCGACGTGGTACGGGCGCTCACCGGCCAGGGCGTCACGGGTGAAGTCCATGATGCTCTGCACGCTGCCGGAGCCGGTGCCGAGGACCAGCCCGGTCTGCTCGGGGCGGGCGGTCAGCTCCTCGCGGAACACCTCGACGAGCCCACCGACCGCGGTGACCGCGAGGGCGGTGACCCGGTCCATGGTCCGGGTCCCCTTCTTGCCGACGTACTTGGCGGCGGTGAAGTCGGGGACGACGGCGCCCTCGCCGAACGGGCCGGGGAAGACCTCGCGGTCCACGGCGCCGACCGTGGTGCGGCCGGCGGTGATCCCGGTGCGGAAGGAGTCACTGCCGACTCCGAACGGCGAGACCGCCGACCAGCCGGAGATGACCAGAGGGGTCGGGGACATCAGACGGCCTCCTCGTACCGGCCGAGGATCAGCACGGCGTTGTTGCCCGCGAAGGCCAGCGCGTTGTTCTGCACGACGTTCAGCCGGGCGGGGCGGGCCTCGTTGGGCACGCAGTCCAGGCCGCACTCGGGGTCGGTCTCGCGGTGGTTGATGGTGGGCGGGATGAAGCCCTCGGTGAGGGCGAGCGCACAGGCGGCGGAGGCGAGCGCGCTCGCCGCGCCCATGGAGTGGCCGATCATGGACTTGATGGAGATGGTGGGCGGCGGGGTGTCGAAGACCTGGCGGATCGCGCCGGCCTCCGTCACGTCGTTGGCGTGGGTGCCGGTGCCGTGCGCGGAGATGAAGTCGATGTCCTCGGCCTTGACCCCGGCGTTTCGGTGCGCCACCTCCATGCACCGGGCCAGGCTGTCCGCGTCGGGGGCGACCGGGTGGTGGGCGTCGCAGTTGAGGCCGTAGCCGAGCACCTCGGCGTAGATCCGCGCGCCGCGCGCCCGCGCCGATTCCAGGCTCTCCATCATCAGGATGCCCGCGCCCTCGCCGGTCAGGATGCCCTTGCGGTCCTTGTCGAAGGGCTGGCAGACCTCGGGGGCGATGGTGCCGAGCCGGTAGAAGCCGGTGAAGGTCTTACGGCACACCGCGTCGGCGCCGCCGCACAGTGCGGCTTCGACGTCCCCGTCGCGGATGGCGTCGAAGCCGCTGCCGATGGCGTAGTTGCCGGCGGCGCAGGCGGTGGGGATGGTCAGGGCCTCCACGTCCACGAGGCCGAGCTCGCGGACGATGCCGCTGGAGAGCCGGCCGGCCTGGGCCCGGCGGACGATTCCGTGGTCCAGCTGCTCCGGCCCGTTCTCCAGCTGCTGTCCGACGAGCAGGTCGAGGTCGCGGGACTCGGCGTCGGTGGTGCCCACCGAGACCAGGACCTTGCGCTCCCGGAGGTCCTGCGCGGTCAGACCGGCGTCCTCGACGGCCATCTTGGCGGCGGCGATCGAGAACTGGGTGGCCCGCCCCAGCTCCGCCGGGTCCGCCCGGTGGATCCATTCCGTGGGCTCGAAGTCGTCGACTTCGCAGCCGTTGGCGTGCGCGAAGCCCGTCGTGTCGAATGCCGTGATCGGCTTGACCCCGCTGCGTCCGGACCGCAGTCCGTCCAGGAAGGCCGTGACACCGAGGCCGATGCTGGTGACCGTGCCGAGGCCGGTGATCACCACACGGCGCGGCGCCCGCTCATCGTCGTACACCCTGCGCTCCCGTCGTAGTCGCTGTGCGCCGTGGGCTACTTGGCCGCCGCGGTGGCGGCCAGGGATTCCTCGACGACCGTGACGACGGCGGCCAGGTTGACCATCCGGGAGAGCTCGGCCTGGTCGATGTCGGTGCCGAAGACCCGCTCCAGCTGGGAGAGGATCTCGATGGCGCCCATGGAGTCCGCCTCGTGGTCCTCCTTGAAGCGGCTGGTCTCGGTCATCTCCTCGGGCTCGATCTCCAGGATGTCGCAGATGATCTCCTTGATCTGGTCGCGGGCTTCGAGGTCGAGGTGGTTCGCTGCTGTTGTCATGCCGCCGATGCTCGCGGACCGCTCTGACGACCCTCTGACGCGCTTCTGACCGGGTACTGAAACCCCGCTGAGGCCGGGCCGCGTTGCCGGGCCGCGCTGCCGGACCGCGCTGCCGGGTCAGGCGTCGACCGGCTCGGGCAGGTAGCGCCGCAGCTCCCGGAACTCCGCGCGGTGGGCCTGGATCCAGGCCCAGTAGCCGGGCAGCGAGCGGGCGTAGCCGCAGTAGTACGCGCGCACGGTGTCGACCAGCGTGTGCAGGGTCTCGCGGCTGACGGCGCTGCTGCGCCACAGCAGCACCATCTCGACCCGCACGGCTCCCGTCACCGGTACGAGGCAGACGCCCGGCAGGGCCCCGGAGGGCGTGGTGAGCGCGGCCACCCCCAGATCCCGGACCCAGTTCATGGCCTCCTGGTGGCTGTTGACGCGGTGCAGCACCCGCCCGGGGGCTCCGGAGCCCAGGACGCTCCGCTCGACGGCGTGGAACCAGTGCTCGGGGGAGGACCGCACCCACCGCAGCCCGGCGCGCTCGGTGACCTCGGCGAGCTCCTCGGCGCCGAGGAACGCGCGGCCGGCGAGGGGATGGCCGTCCGGGACGGCCAGCCACACCGGTTCCCGCACGATCAGTGCCCGGCCCAGGGCGGGCTCGCCGCTGTCGGGTTCGCCCGTGCCCGGACCTGTGCCCGCGCCCGTGCCCGTGCCCGTGCCGCCGGTGTCGCCCCGCCCCGGGGTGCGGGGGACCAGGGCAGCGGTGAGCGCCCCGCGCCGTACCGCCTCCAGGGCGGCCGCCGGGTTCAGCGTCTGGGTCTGTACGGGGGTGGCCGGCAGCGCGGCCTGGAGGGCGTCGCGCAGGGTCGGCGGGGTCCATTCGGTGTTCCCCAGCCGCAGCGGGCCCCCGGTGACGGCCAGCGCCTCGGCCATCACCTCGTCGGCCCGGCGGACCAGGTCGGCCAGGCGCGGGACGAGCCGCGCGCCCAGTTCGGTCGGGGTCACACCCGACCGGGAGCGGACGAACAGATCACCGCCGACCGCTCTTTCGATTCGGCGCAGCTGCGCCGTGAGACTGGGCTGTGGCAGCCCCAGTTCCTGGGCGCCGGCCGAAATGCTCCCGGTGGTGCTGATCGTGACGACAATGCGAGCGTGACGCAATTCGAGTTCCATGCCCCTGTCCCCGTCGCGGTTCCCGGAAAAGGCGAATTCCGCCCACCGTCCCTGAACGAGGACAGGGAGGGTGGGCGGAACCGGTTCTTTCACCGTATCGGCATTCCGCTTGAGGGCAAGACCGCGGGCGCACCACGTCAGCGGAAGACCGGCGGGAAGCCACGGGAAATTCAGCATGGATTCAGCGTTGATTCAGTGCGGACTCAGCGCCGGCTCAGTGGGAATTCAGCGGGAATTCAGCGGCCGTCAGCGCCGCCCGGCGTAGACCAGCGCCTGGCGCGGTTCGCCCAGGACGTCGTCCTGCTCCAGGATCGCCTGGTAGGCCCGGTTCAGGGCCCGTCCGGGCTCCAGCCCGAGGTCCCCGGCGAGCCGGCGCCGGGCGCCGTGGAAGACCTCGAGCGCCTCGGCCTGGCGGCCCTCCCGGTACAGGGCGAGCATCAGCAGTTCGCTCAGCCGCTCCCGCTCGGGGTGCTCCTCCGCGATCTGGCGCAGCTCCGGTACGGAGATCCGGTGCGCCTCCGTGGAGAGCATCGCCGTGATCAGGTCCTCGTACGCGGTGATCCGGCGTTCCTCCAGGTGGGAGGCGGCCTGCCGGATGCGTACCCCCTCCACGGCATCCATCAGGGCGGGGCCGCGCCACAGCAGGAGGGCCTGCTCCAGCTCCTTGATGGCCCGCGCCGGGTCGTGGTGGACGAGGGCGCCGCCGGTCTCGGCCTGCCGCAGGAAGCGGTGGGCGTCGACCTGTTCCGGCGCCAGGTCCAGCAGGTAGCCGCTGCCCACCGTGCGGATCAGCTCCGAGCCCTTGATCCCCGTGAGGGACTCCAGGTACTTGCGCAGCCGGACCACGTTCGCCTGGAGGGCGTTGCGGGAGTTGGTCATCCGCTGGTGGGACCAGAGCTCGTCCTCGATCTGGTCGGCCGTGACCGTGCGGCGCGGGGAAAGGGCAAGGAAGGTGAGGAGCGACGTCACGCGCTTCGAGGCCATGGCATAGGTACGGTCTCCCCAGGAAAGGGAGACGGAACCGAGTAGGTTGATTTCCACTTCTGCAACCCCCGTTGTTGTCGGCAGGCCCTCATGCTGTCCCGGGTCAACCGATCGGGGGAAATACCATCGGGGCGGCCTGAATCAAGCCGCGTGGTATGGCCGGTGCGGGGCTCTTGTCGGGCCGGCAGCCGGACTGCATACTTCCGGACTTCCCTGACATGGGGCTGACGGGCGAAAAAGTGTCCGAAATTCGCGCCCCGCCTGGGACATTCGGCGAGCGCTTAAAAGCCTGTCCCGGCCGCCGCCCCGTTCCTAGGCTCCGGATCATCCGTGAACAGTCAGCGAAGGGGAGTCACAGATGCTCAACAAGATCGTGATCGTGGGCGGCGGAACCGCGGGTTGGATGACGGCCTCGTACTTCAAGGCCGCGTTCGGGGACCGTATAGACATCACGCTGGTCGAGTCCGGCCACGTCGGCGCCGTCGGCGTCGGCGAGGCGACCTTCAGCGACATCCGGCACTTCTTCGAGTTCCTCGGACTCAAGGAGAAGGACTGGATGCCCGCCTGCAACGCCACGTACAAACTCGCCGTCAGGTTCGAGAACTGGCGCGAGAAGGGCCACTACTTCTACCACCCGTTCGAGCAGATGCGGTCGGTCAACGGCTTCCCGCTCACCGACTGGTGGCTGCAGCAGGGCCCGACGGACCGGTTCGACAAGGACTGCTTCGTCATGGCCTCGGTCATCGACCAGGGCCTCAGCCCGCGCCAGGCCGACGGCACGCTCATCGACTCGCCGTTCGTCGAGGGCGCGGACGAGATGGCCGGCCTCACCATGGTCGAGCACCAGGGCAAGACGCAGTTCCCGTACGCCTACCAGTTCGAGGCCGCCCTGCTGGCCAAGTACCTCACGAAGTACTCGGTGGAGAGAGGCGTCAAGCACGTCATCGACCACGTCAACGAGGTCAAGCTCGACGAGCGCGGCTGGATCTCCGGCGTCAACACCGCCGAGCACGGCGACATCACCGGTGACCTGTACATCGACTGCACCGGCTTCCGCGGCCTGCTCATCAACCAGGCCCTGGAAACCCCGTTCATCTCGTACAAGGACACCCTGCCCAACGACAGCGCCGTCGCCCTCCAGGTCCCGATGGACATGGAGCGCCGCGGCATCCTGCCCTGCACCACCGCCACCGCCCAGGACGCCGGCTGGATCTGGACGATCCCGCTGATGGGCCGTGTCGGCACCGGCTACGTCTACGCCAAGGACTACCTCTCCCCGGAGGAGGCCGAGCGGACCCTGCGCGAGTTCGTCGGCCCGGCCGCCGCGGACGTCCCGGCCAACCACATCAACATGCGGATCGGCCGCAGCGAGAACTCCTGGGTCAAGAACTGCGTCGCCATCGGCCTGTCCAGCGGCTTCGTCGAGCCCCTGGAGTCCACCGGCATCTTCTTCATCCACCACGCGATCGAGCAGCTCGCGAAGAACTTCCCGGGCGACGACTGGAACCCGGTCCACAGCGAGCTCTACAACGACTCCATCGCCCATGTCATGGACGGCGTCCGCGAGTTCCTCGTACTGCACTACGTGGCCGCCAAGCGCGACGACACCCAGTACTGGCGCGACGCCAAGACCCGCGCGATCCCGGAGTCGCTGGCCGCGCGCATCGAGAAGTGGAAGACCCAGGTCCCGGACTCCGAGACGATCTTCCCCTACTACCACGGGCTGCCGCCCTACTCCTACATGTGCATCCTCCTCGGCATGGGCGGGATCGAGCTGAAGCCGTCCCCGGCGCTCGCCCTGTCCGACCCCTCCGCGGCGGAGCGGGAGTTCGAGGAGATCCGGCAGAAGACCCGGCGCCTGTCCGAGGTCCTGCCCAAGGCGTACGACTACTTCGCCCAGATGCGCAGCTGACCTCGGCCGGCCGGCCGGAAGGGGCTCCTGAAGCCATGGAAGTTATCGACCCGCTCACCCGCACCGCCCACGTCGTGGGCATCCTCGCCGTGATCCTCCTGCTGGCCTGGGCGGGCCGGGCGGCCGCCCGTCTGCTGCGCCAGCCCGAGGTGATCGGCGAGATCACGGCCGGCCTGCTGGCGGGCCCCGCCGCCCTGGCCCTGCTGGGGCAGGGGGCCTTCGACGCCGTGCTCCCGGGCCCGGTCCTGGACATCCTGAAGCTCATATCGAAGGCGGCGCTCGCGCTCTTCCTGGTCGGCCTGGCGCACAAGCTCCAGGCCGGCCCGCAGGCGCCGCCGCGCCGCACCACCGCATGGGTGGCGGCCGGCTCGCTCGTGCCGCCGCTGCTGTCCGGCCTGCTGCTGGCCGGACTGGTCGTGGTCACCGACGACACCGCAGCCCGCGGTGACGCCCCGCTGGCCGCGTTCGTCCTCATGGTCGCCGTGGCCATGTCGATCACGGCCGTGCCGGTCATGGCCCGGATCCTCACCGACCGGGGCATGAGCGAGTCCTCGGCGGGCCGGATCGCCCTCGGCGCCGCCATCACCGTGGACGCGATCGGCTGGCTGCTGTGCATGCTCGCCATCAGCCTGGGCGAGGGCAGCCTCTCGGGCTTCCTGCACTCGGTGTTCGCGCTGCTGATCGGCGCCGCCTGCGCGCTGGCGATCCGGTTCGCGCTGCGGACCTCCCTCGCCCGCCAGGCGTACGGGAAGAGCCCGCGCGCGGTCGCCGTCCTCCTGGCGGTGGCCACCCTGGCGGTGGCGGTCACCATGGAGGAGATGGGCATGACCGCCATCGTCGGCGCCGCGCTGGTGGGCTTCGCGATCCCCCGGGACGCGGACGCCGCGTGGACGCCCGCGGTGGACGGGATCTCCCGCTCCGGCCGCTTCCTGGTGCCCGCGTTCTTCGTGGTCACCGGGGTGACCGTGCTGAACGGCAACTTCTCCAAGGCGTCCTGGCTCCTGCTGGTGGCCACGTTCCTGCTGGCCTGCCTCGGCAAGGCGGCCGGCGGCTACCTGGGCGCCCGGATCGGCGGCCGGCCCCCGGCCGACGCCCGGCGGATCGCCGTCCTGATGAACACCCGCGGTCTGACCGAACTGATCGTGCTCCAGGCGGGTTTCAGCGCCGGGATCCTGACGGCGCCCCTCGTTCTGGCCCTCGTCGTGATGGCCCTGGGCACCACGGCCCTGACCGGCCCGCTCCTGAATTTCCTCGACTACCGGGAACGCGGCGCGTCCGGGCGGGCGGCCGGGATCCCCGTACCCGCCGGATCGCGGCGCGCCCTGGCGACGGAAGGCAGCTCCCCATGACCACCCAGCCCACCGCGACGACGGCCACGGAGGCGACTCCTGACGCCTTCCGGTCGCTGATGAGCGATTTCCCCACCGGGGTCTGCGCCGTCACCACCCGCGATCTGGACGGCGAACCGTGGGGCATGACGTGCTCCTCGGTGACCAGCGTCTCGCTCGCCCCGCCCACTCTGCTCGTGTGCCTCCGGGTCGGCAGCCCCACGCTGGCGGCCCTGCTCAACTCCGGTGTCTTCTCCGTCAACTTCCTTCACGCGGACGCCCGGCGGACCGCCGAGCTGTTCGCCTCGGGCAACCCCGACCGGTTCGCACTGGTTCCGTGGGAGCAGCCGCCGCGGGCCGGTGGACCGCACCTCGTACGCGACGCCCACACGGTCGCCGACTGCGAGGTGGTCCTCACCCAGCGGATGGGCGACCACATCACCGTCTTCGGTGAGACCCGCCGGATAACCCGGCAGCACGCCCGGCCGCCGCTCCTGTACGGGCAGCGCCAATTCCGTTCCTGGTCGCAGACCTGAGCCGCTTCCAGACCTGACCCCTCACGTTTCCAGTCGGCCCGGCGTGGTCCGGCTGCCCAGCAGAAGGAAAAGCCATGACAGGGACACCGGACCCGCAGGGTCGCCACGTCGTCCGCCTGGAATCCGTACGCAAGGTCTACGGCGGCTCGAAGAACGAGGTCACCGCGCTCGACAACGTCAGCATCGGCCTGGACCGGGGGACCTTCACCGCGGTGATGGGTCCCTCCGGCTCCGGCAAGAGCACCTTCCTGCACTGCGCGGCGGGCCTGGACCGGCCCACCGCCGGTTCGGTGCTGCTGGACGGCGTGGACCTGGCCCGGCTCAAGGAGCGCGAGCTCACCAAATTCCGGCGCGAGCGGATCGGCTTCATCTTCCAGGCGTTCAACCTGCTGCCCGCGCTGACCGTCCTCGACAACGTCACCCTGCCGCTGCGGCTCGCCGGCAGCCGCCCCAAGAAGGGCGCGGTCGCCGAGGTGCTGGAGCGGGTCGGTCTGGGGGGCCGGGAGAACCGGCGCCCCGGCGAACTGTCCGGCGGTCAGCAGCAGCGCGTGGCCATCGCCCGCGCGCTGATCACCCGGCCCGCCGTCATCTTCGGCGACGAGCCGACCGGCGCGCTGGACACCTACACCGCGCGCGAGGTGCTGACCCTGCTGCGCGAGTCCGTCGAGCAGGCGGGCCAGACCATCGTGATGGTCACCCACGACCCGGTCGCCGCCTCGCACGCCGACCGCGTGCTGTTCCTGGCCGACGGCCGGATCGTGGACCACCTGGACCGGCCCAGCGCCGACCAGGTCGCCGAGCGCATGACCCACCTGGGTGCCTGGGGCACCCGCCCGGCGGCCGCCCCGGCAGGACACGGGGCGCAGCGGTGATCAGGATCGCGCTGCGCACCCTGCGCTTCCACAAGGGCGGTTTCATCGCCTCGTTCATCGCGCTGTTCTTCGGCGCGACCATCGTCGTGGCCTGCGGCGGACTGCTGGAGACGGGCGTGCACAACGCGGCCCCGCCCCAGCGGCTGGCCGCGGCCCCCATCGTCGTCACGGGGGAGCAGCGCTACCTCGGCACCTCGCACGAGCTGGTCTTCCCCGAGCGGGTGCGCCTCGACGCGGCCCTGGCCGGGAAGATCGCGGCGGTGCCGGGGGTCGAGCGCACCGCGGCGGACGTGTCCTTCCCCGCGGCCCTGGCGCCCGCCGGCGGCAAGGGGCGGGCCGGGGAGGTCACCGGCCACGGCTGGTCCTCCGCCGCGCTGACCCCGTACGAGATCACCGAGGGCGCCGCGCCGGCCACGGCCGGACAGGTCGTCCTCGACACCCGGCTCGCGCGGAAGGCGGGCCTGGAGCCCGGCTCCCGCGTCGAGCTCCGCTCCGGCGGCACGTCGAAGTCGTACGAGGTCTCGGGCCTGGCGGCCGGTGACGGCGAGGCGAACGGCGTCTTCCTCTCCGACTCCGCGGCGCTGGAGGCCCAGACCGCCGCCGGGCTGCCCGGCACGCTGGACAACATCGGGGTCTTCCCGGCTTCCGGCGCCGACCTCGCCGCGATCGCCGAGGGGATCCGCACGGCGGTCGGCGGACAGCCGGTGTCGGTCCTGACCGGTGACGAGCGCGGCCGCGCCGAGAACCCGGGCGTGATCGACGACGGCGCCGACCTGATCCCGCTGGCCGCGGCGTTCGGCGGACTCTCCGCGATGGTCACCGTGTTCGTCGCCTCCTCCACCCTGGGCCTCTCCATCCAGCAGCGGCAGCGCGAGATGGCGCTGCTGCGGGCCATCGGCACCACCCCCGGGCAGCTGCGCCGGCTGATCCTCGGAGAGACGGTGCTGCTGGCGGCCATCGCCACCGCTCTGGCCTGCATCCCGGGCCCCCGCGTGGGCCGCTGGCTGCTCGGCGCCTTCGCCGACGCCGGCGTGGTGCCGGACTCGATCGTCTACCGGGCCGGTTCGGTACCGCTGATCGTCGGCGTGGGCACCGCCCTGGTCACCGCGGTCGGCGCCGCGTTCATCGCCGCCAACAGCGCCGCCCGGACCCGGCCCACCGAGGCCCTGGCCGAAGCGGGCCTGCAGCGCCGCTGGTTCAGCGGGTTCCGGTCGATCGTGGGCCTGCTGTGCCTGATCGGCGGGGTCGCCCTGGCCGTCGGCACGGCGGGCATGGACGGCCCGCACGCGGGCAGCGTCGCCACCCCGGCGGCGATGGTCTGGACGGCCGGCTTCGGCCTGCTCGGCCCGGTTCTGGCCCGTGGCATCACGGCCGGACTGCGCCGCCCGGTGAGCGCGGCCGGCCTCTCCGGCCACCTCGCCAACCGCAACGCCAAGGCCCGTACGGCCCGGCTGGCGGCGGCGGTGATGCCGGTGATGCTCGCCACGGGCCTGGCCATCGGCCTGGTCTACATGCAGACGACCCAGTCCAAGGGCGCCAAGCAGGCGTTCGACGAGAGCCTGCGGGCCGATGCGGTGGTCACTTCCGTCGCGGGCGGCATGCCGCTGGAGACGGTGGACGCGATCCGCGCGCTGCCCGGGGTCGCGGCGGCCTCCGCCCAGGTCCCGAGCCTCGGCTTCATCGAGCCGGACGTACCGATCGACCCGGCGCTGAACGGCGGTGACGGGGAGTCCTCCGCACCGCAGCCCACCGAGGTGTCCCTGCAGGGCGTCACCCCCGAGGGCATCGCGAGGACGACCTCCTTCACGGCCGCCTCCGGCAGCCTCGACGGACTGCGCGGTGACACGATCGCCCTGCCGGCCCGGTACGCCGGTGACCGGAAGATCGGCGACGGCGTTCCGATGCGGCTGGGCGACGGCACCCGGGTGGAGCTGAAGCTGGTCGCCACGGTCGACGGCCGGCGCGGCTACGAGACCGCCCTGGTCCCGGCGTCCGTCCTGGTCGGCCACACCGACGCGGGCCTGGTCCCGCAGATCATGGTGAGCGCCGCCCCGGGCACGGACCGGGCCGCGCTGGAGGCCTCGCTGGCCACCCTCGCCGACCGGCAGCCCGGACTGCGGGTCACCGACCGGCAGGCACTGACCGCCGTGGCGGCGGACGAGGGCGACACCCAGGCGTGGATGGCGTACCTGGTCCTCGCGGTGGTCGTCGGCTACGCGATCATCGCGCTGGTCAACACCCAGGTGCTGGCCACCACCGAGCGGCGGCGGGAGTTCATGCTCCAGCGGCTGATCGGCGCCACCCGCCGGCAGGTGATGCAGATGATGGCGATGGAGGCCGTCCTGGTCTCGGTGGCGGGCATCGTGCTCGGCGTCATCGTGGCGGGGCTGACCCTGGTGCCGTTCAGCATGAGCGTGCTGGGCACCACCCTCCCGACCGGCTCCCCGTGGATCTTCGTCACGGTGGTCGGCGGGGCCCTCGGCCTGACCCTGGTCACCACCCTGCTGTCGGCGGGCGCGGTCCTGCGCAGCCGCCCCGGCGACCTGGCGGGCATCAAGGAGTGACCCGCCTGCCCGCGCGGGCACCACGAACAGCCGCCCCCGGCACGGAGATCCGTGCCGGGGGCGGCTGTTCGTACGGGTGCGGTGCCACTTCGACGGTGCTACTTCGACGACAGGGCCCGCGCCGGGCCGGTGTTCAGGACGCGTGCTGCAAGGCGGCGGACACGGCCGGCACCCGGTGCGGGGCGACCGCCGGGGACTGCGCGGCCATGCCCTTGAGCAGCGCCGCGCCGAGCGGGGTCAGGGTGTGCAGCACGGTGTTGCGGATCCGCCGGGTGGTGATCAGCCCGGTCCGCCGCAGCACGGCGGTGTGCTGGCTGGCGCCGGCCGCCGAGATGCCGAGCCGGTCCGCGAGCTGGGTGGTGGTGCAGCTGGCCCGCAGCACGTGCAGTGCGGCCGCCCGGGTCTGCCCGACCAGCGCGCCCAGCGACTGACCGCTGCCGTCCGCCTTGTCCCACAGCCCGGCTGCCTGGTACGTGTCAGGCGGCGCGGCGAACGCCAGCACCACCGGCGCGCTCCGGTCCAGGCGCCGGGTGACCCGGCCCGCCCGGTGCGCGAGGAACACCGAGGGGGCGAGCACGAGGCCGCGGCCCTCCAGGTGGATGTCCTCGTCGGGGCCGTCGTGGATCTCCAGCACCGGCGCGTTCCAGGTGATCCGGGAGTGCAGGGTGGCCAGCAGCAGTTCGGCTCCGCCGCCCATCAGCACCCTGCCCCGGGCCTCGCACTCGACCTCCAGGAAGGCCAGCAGCGCTTCCCAGTACGGGGCCACCGCGGCCTGCCAGACCCGCGTCAGCTCACCGCCCGCGGCGCCCTGCTCGATGATCCGCAGCAGGGCGCCGAGACCGGCGTCGGCGTCGGCGCCGGGACCGGCGCCGGGACGGCTCGGGCCGCCCGGCCCGGCCGTCGCGGCGGGCAGTCGGCCGGGCCACGGCGAGAGCCGGTCCCCGACCTGGCTGCGCCACCGTGCGAACGGGGCGCTGACGCCCCGTCCGAGCAGCCCGTAGGCGAAGGCCGACTCGACCAGCGGGCCCGCGGTGATCTTCAGGCGGGTCCGGGCGACATCAGCAGCGGTGAAATGGATTCTTTGCACAGTGAAGCCCCCGTAGTCCCGCTTTGATCGAAAGGCCGCGCTTGACCGAAGAGCGTGCGCCGCGCGCGGCCGGCCGGCGCCAGGTCAGGCCGGCGTGCCGGTGAGAGTGACGAAGACGTCGTCGAGGGTGGGCCTGCGGAGGGCGAAGTCCGCGACCTCCACGCCCTCCTGCCGCAGCGCCTCGGCAGCCGCCGCGATGGTGCCCAGCCCGTCGCCGACGGGGATGGAGACCACGGCCCGGCCGCTGTCCACAGACGGCTCCGCCGCCGCGACCCGGCGCAGCGCCGTGACCGCGTCCGCCAGCCGTCCGGGCACGGCCACGGACACCTCCAGCCGCTCCTCGCCGACCTTCCGCTTCAGCTCGTCCGGGGTCCCCTCCGCGATCACGCGGCCGGAGTCGATGACCGCGATGCGGTCGGCGAGGAAGTCGGCCTCCTCCAGGTACTGGGTGGTCAGCAGGACGGTCACGCCGTCCTCGACCAGGTCCCGTACGACCGTCCACAGGCCCATCCGGCTCACCGGGTCCAGCCCGGTGGTCGGCTCGTCCAGGAACAGCACCGACGGGGTGGCGACCAGGCACACGGCCAGGTCCAGTCGGCGCCGCATACCGCCCGAGTAGGTGCGGGCGATACGGTCGCCCGCCTCGGTCAGGTCGAACCGCTCCAGCAGTTCCTGGGCCCGGGCACGGGCACCGGCCCGGCCCAGGTGCACGAGCGTGCCGATCAGTTCGAGGTTCTCGCGGCCGGTGAGCATCTCGTCCACGGCCGCGTACTGGCCGGCCAGGCCGATCCGGCGGCGCACCTCGTGGGGCTCGCGCACGATGTCGTAACCGGCGACGGTCGCATGGCCGCCGTCCGGTTCGAGCAGCGTCGCGAGCATCCGTACGGTGGTGGTCTTGCCCGCGCCGTTCGGCCCGAGCAGGCCCAGCACGGTGCCGGCCGGGACCTCCAGGTCCACACCGCCGAGCGCCTCGTGGCTGTCGTAACTCTTGCGCAGTCCTTCCGCGCGTATCGCCATGTCCACGTCCACAGTTCCTCCTCCGCCCCGGACCGGCGCCGGATCAGGCGGCGGAATCGGCGGTGGATCCCGCGGCGGCGGCGGCTTCGCGGAGCGAGGCCGGACGCATGTCCGTCCAGTGCTCCTCGACGTAGGCCAGGGCCGCCTCCCGGGGCCCCTCGGGGAGAGCCACCGTCCAGCCGTCGGGGCGCTGGGCGAAGGCAGGCCAGAGGGAGTGCTGGCCCTCGTCGTTCACCAGCACGAGAAAGGTTCCGTCCGGGTTGTCAAAGGGGTTCGACACGTCGCTCACTCCGTCATCCGAGTCGTCAGGGACGGGCGCGGCCCCCTGCCGTGGCAACGGCAGGGGGCCATGGCCCGCCCTGTGAGAATCCCGGACCGCTCTGACGGTCCGCTGAGCTGTGTCTGACGCCCGGGGGTGACCTCGTAACCCCTCCGGTGTGAAATATTCCGGTTACCGGGCCGCCCGGGCGCGGGTCGCGGCGAGGTCCGTCTTCCCGTTGGCGTTCACCACGATCTCGTCCACCACGTGCACGGCGCCCGGCACCAGGGCCGAGGGCAGCACCTCCGCGAGCGTCTTGCGGACCAGCGCCGCGAACTCCTCGGCGCCGGTCCGCGGTCCCTGCCCGCCGAGCCGTACGAACAGCTCCAGCGTGTCCACCGGCCCGCGCACGATGTCGAAGGCGGCGTCCGCCACCCCCGGCACGGCCAGGACGTGATGGCGCAGCTCACCCAGCTCCACCCGGTGCCCGTTCACCTTCAACTGGTCGTCACCGCGCCCCAGATACAGCAGGGCGCCCTGCGCCAGCAGCTCCACGGTGTCCCCGGTGCGGTACGCGCGTCCCCCCGCCGGGCCGCCCAGCTCCCGCTCGTCGAGGAACTTCCCGGCGACCGCGCCGCCCCCCAGGTACCCGGCGGCCACCGCCCGCCCGGCGATCACCAGCTCACCGGGCGCGCCCGGCGCCACCGGGCGCAGCTGCTCGTCCACCACGTACGCCCGGGTGTTCCAGGCGGGCCGGCCGATGGGCACGGTCGGGGTGGCGGGCACGCTGTGGCGGTCGAAGCGGTACGCGCAGCAGCCGATCGTCGTCTCGGTCGGGCCGTAGTGGTTGACCAGCCGGACCCCGTCCAGTCGGGCGCCGAGCGAGGCGATCAGCGCCGGGTCCAGGCCCTCCCCGCCGAACATCAGCAGCCGCGTCACCCGGTCGTAGCGCGGCGGTTCGGCCAGCACGTCGAAGAACCGGGCGTGCGAGGGCGTCATCTTCACGAAGGTGTAGGCCGCCTCGCGCTCCCGCTCGCCGAACAGCGTCGCCTGGTCCCAGATCCCGGCGACCGTGGTCACCGCGTTGCCCTGGGCCAGCGGCACCCACAGCGAGGTCATGGCCAGGTCGAAGCCGAGGCTGCCGAAGAGCGGGCTGCCGGCGCCGGCGCCGCCCACCAGATCGCCGCACCACCCCGTGTAGTTGACGAGCGAACCGTGCTCGACCATGACCCCCTTCGGGGTGCCGGTGGAGCCGGAGGTGAACACGACGTACGCGATGTCACCCGCCCGAGGCAGCGCCGGCTCCGGCAGCCCGGGGTGCTCGGGCAGCTCCCGTACGTCGATCACGGGCACGCCCACCGGGGGCAGCGCCCCGGCCGGGCCGGCGCCGTCGTGGAGCAGCGCGGCCGGCGTGGCGCCCGCGAGTACGGAGGCGGTCCGCTCGCCGGGGTGGGCCGGGTCGATCGGGACGTAGGCCGCGCCGAGGGCCATCGCCCCCAGGGCGCCGGCCACCGCGCCGGCGGTGCGGTCGGCCCACAGCGCGACCCGGTCCCCCGGGCCGGCCCCCGCCTCGGCGAGCGCGGCGGCGACGGCGAGCGTCCGCTGCCACAACTGCCGGTAGGTGACCTGCTCCTGGCCGCGGTGGACCGCCACCGCGTCGGGCCGGGTCCGCGCGTGGCCGCGCACCAGGTGCACGATCGATTCCGCCGCGACCGGCCGGACCTCGCCGGCGATCGAGCTGGGGTGGGGTGCTGGGACCATCGCTCCTCCTGGGTTCGCCGTGGCGGCCCTGGCCGTCTCGCAAGGACCTCGTTCCCCGCGAGGCTAGGAGTGCCGGTCCGGGCCCCACCAGGCTCTTAAGCGCCCGGCTAATGTCTGCGGTCCACACCCTGCCCGCCCGTACGGCCGCGGGCCGGCGCCGGCCACCGGGTCCGACCACCCGGACATCGCCCGTGCCAAGCTCCCCCGCCAACACCCGCCCGGCGCCAGGGCCGTTCCGGGCCGTCCCGCTCCGGGCGGAGCGGAAGGCGAGCGCGTCGTGCCACCGGGTCCTGTCGCCGGGCCGGAGCCTGGGCGAGGTTCCCCGCCAATGACCGCGCCGGATGCGCGCGCCGCCCGGGCGGCGGCTGGGCTGTCCGGCCGGGCCGGAGCTTGGGCGAGGTTCCCCGCCAATGACCGCGCCGGATGCGCGCGCCGCCCAGGCGGCGGCTGGGCTGTCCGGCCGGGCCGGAGCCGGGGGCGGCGGGGTTCCTGTCGCCGGGACGGGGCCGGGCGAGGCGACTGGCCGCCGACGGTCGCGCCGGATGCGCGTGGCGCCCGGCCGACGGCCGTGCCGTCGTGCTCCGGGCGGGAGCGGGAGGCGAGCGCGTCACGCCACCGGGTCCGCCGGGCCGGAGCCGGGGCGAGGCTCCCCGCCAACGGCCGCGCCGGATGCGCGCGGCGGGTGGCGATCGGCCGTCCTGTTCCGGGCCGGAGCGGGCGGCGGGCGGCGGGCGGCGGGCGCCCGGCCTCCCGCGTCCGGTCGCCGGGGGCGGCGGCCAACGCCCCTCACCGGCACCCCAGAGCGGGCATCGCCACGGCCGCGACGAGCAGCCCGCGGCCCGCTCCCCAGCGCCCGCGCAGCCGCTCCCCGGCGCCCGGACCGGCGGCGCCCCGCACGTGCGCGGTGAAGCCGCGCCCGGCCGGGCCGTCGAAGAAGACCTCCACGTCGGGGAAGGCGAGGCGGACGCGGGCATGCGGGAACCACGCCTTGTACGCCGCCTCCTTGGCGCAGAACAGCAGCCGGTCCCAGCACACCCCGCCGGGGACGGCGCCGGGCGCGTCGACGGACGCCCCGCCCGGCCACGGCAGCGCGGCCCGCTCACCCGGTGTGGAGATGGTCTCCAGTACCCCGGCCCGCAGCGGCCGGTCCGGCTCCGCGTCGATCCCCAGCCGCGCCACGTCCGCCGCGCGGGCCACGGCGGCGGCCCGGTACCCCCGGGTGTGGGTCATGCTGCCCACCACCCCGGCGGGCCACCGGGGCAGTCCGTCCGGGTCCGGCAGCAGCGCCACGGCCGGGCCGCCCGTTCCGCCGGGCAGGGCCCGCAGAGCCCGGCGGGCGCAGTGCCGGACGGTGGCGAACTCCCGCCGCCGGCCCGCCGCGACCCCGGCCACCACCGCCTCCTCCGCGGGCAGCAGCACCCCCGGCGGCGCGTCCGCGAAGGCGTCCACGCCCACGGCCGCGCCGGGCAGCAGCCGCGCGATCATCCCCGGATCAGGCGGGCGACCGCCGCACCGAGCTCGGTGGCGGGATCCGCGAGGTCGAAGGGCAGGTCGAAGTGGTGCCGGCCGGACACCACCAGCTCCGTCACGTCCGCGCCGCCCGCCCGCGCCGCCTCGGCGAAGGCCTCCTGCTGGCGGCCGAACGCCTCGGTCTCGCGCGACCCGCGCGCCACCACCAGCGGTGGAAGTGCCCCGGCCCCGGCGGGCAGCCGCCCCAGCGGGCTGAGCTCGCGGGCCTGGGCCGCGTCCATGCCGAGGGCGTCGTTGACGTAGGTGTGCGTCAGCGGCTCCAGCGCGTACACCCCGCTGATCAGCGTCGCCGAGGCGATCTCGGCCGCGGGGTCCAGCCCGGCGGCCCGCCAGCCCGCCGCGTCGAGGAGCGCCGAGGCCACCAGGTGGGCCCCGGCGGAGTGTCCGCTGAGGTGCACGGAGCCCGGGGCACCAGGCAGTTCGGCGCGGCCCGCGCAGATCCGGCGTACCGAGTCGGCGGCCATGGCGGTGATCGCGCGCATCCCGTGGCGGGGCGCCAGCCCGTACCCGAGGGCGGCGAACGACACCCCGGCGGCGACGAACGGGGCCGCCGCGAAGGCGGCTTCGGACTTGCTGAGCTCCTGCCAGTAGCCGCCGTGCACGAACACCATGAGCGGAGCCCCCGGTCCGGCCGCCGGGAACAGGTCGAGGCGCTGCTCGGGCAGCGGCCCGCACGGCAGGTCGCGGTGCACCGTCAAGGTCGCGCGCGCCCGCGCGCTGTCCGTCGTGTAGCGGGCCAGGTGGACGTCGAGGTCGGGGACCAGGGAACTGGGGGAGTAGTCGAGGTCGAGGCCCGTCGTGCTCACGCCAGTTCCGCCCAGACCTCGGGCAGCACCCGGCGGCGGGCCGCCATCCACAGGTACGAGGCCCCGTCGGAGCCGGCCGTACCGGAACCGCCGCCGAGGAACCGCTCGGCGAGCACCGCGTGGCGGGCCCGCCACATCGCCATCGCCTCGTCGAAGTCGAGCAGCAGCCGGCGCGCGGTGTCGGCGCTCTCCCGGTCCGGCCCGCCCGCCACGTAGTCGCGGTACGCCTCCTGCACGGACCGCTCCTCCAGCCTGGTCCGCAGCCGGTCGCGCTCGGCGGCGCTGAACCCGGCGGTGTTCAGGAAGCGGGTGTCGCGCAGTCCGCAGAGGAACTCGATCTCGCGGAACTGCGCGGACTGGAAGCCGCTGGCCTCGCCCAGGGCGGTGCGGATGACCTCGAAGGCCGTCGGGGTGAGGGTGGCCAGCCCGTCGAACTGCCCGATGAGCGTGCGGAAGATGACCGGCAGCGGGGCCGCGCGGCGGGCCGCCAGCACGCCGTCGCCCGCGTCCAGGGCCTCCCGTACGTCCTCGAGGTGGCGCAGCACCACGGCGAAGAAGATCTCGCAGGACTGGTGGGTGGCGAGGAACAGGACCCGCTCCACGTCGTCCTCGCGGACGCGGGCGGCCTCCAGGAGCTCTTCGAGCCGCAGGATCCGGCCGTACGGAGGGGCGTCGGAGGTGGCGTTCACGTGGGCCTTCTTCCTCGCAGAGACGCGGCTTCTGCGAATACAAGGGGGAAATGAGACGGCAGGCGCCGGAATGCGAATTCGAGCGTAAAGAGTCGGCGTTCGGGCGGCATCCTCATCAAGCGCTCACTTAATCGCCCGTGGCCGCCCGGTCACCGCCGTACCGCCGTCCCGCCGTCCGCCGCGGTCCCGGGCACCGCCCCGCCGTGGCACGGGCCGGGCCCCGCCCGCGCCGGGCGCGGCGCGCGGCCCGTGGGGCCCATGTGAAAACTTCATCTCGCGGTGGTGAGCGCGGCACTGTCAGGGGTCAGCCGTTCCTCGCAGAATCGTCAACGAACGGTCAGGAACCGCTCAACGACGACTAGAGGGAACTCACCGCCATGACCAGCATTTCGGCCGGCGCCGGTATTCTTTCCACCGAATCCGCCCTCGGGCCCGCCCGTTCCTTCGGACGGGGCCTGGTGATCGAGCATCTCGACGCCCTGCCCGACAACCCGCTCGTCCTGCTCAGCATCTGCGCCGTGACGCAGGTGACGGGCCCGGTGGCCCCGCCCGCCGGACGGCTGGGGGCATGACCGCTGCCGGGAGTGAGCGGCCGAGAGCGCCGCTCGCGGACGACGACGTACTGGTGGGCTTCAAATCCCATCTGCGACCGATGGTCGTACCCGATGACGCCACCTATCTCATGTCCCGCCGCGGTGTGACCGCCCTGCACGGCAGCGAGGCCGAGATCCTCGTGCCGCTGCTCGACGGGACGCGCACCCTGGCCGCCGTCCAGCGGGAAGCCTCACGGACGCTGGACACCGAGGACATCGAGACGGCCCTCCTCGCCCTGGCCGACGCCGGGCTGATCCGCTTCACCGCCCGAGCGGCCGGTACGGGTGCCGCGGCGGCGGCAGGCCGGGTGCCGACGCCCCGCAAGGCCGAAGCCGAGGCCTACTGGGACCTGGCCGGCCTGGACGGCGGACAGGCCACCGCCGCCCTGGCCCTGGCCGCCGTCACCATCGAGGCCCAGGCCGGCCTGGGCCCCGAAGCGGTGGCCGAGGCCTGCCGGCAGTCCGGCATCACGGTCACCCGGGACCCCCTCGCGGCCGGCCTGGCCCTCGTCCTGTGCGACGACTACCTCTCTCCGGAACTCGCGGCCGCCGACGCCGCGCACCGGGCCGCCGGCCGTCCCTGGCTGCCGGTGAAGCTGTGCGGCACGGACCCTTGGGTGGGCCCGTTCTTCCAGCCCGGGACCGGACCCTGCTGGCACTGCCTCGCCGTACGGCTGCGCGGGCACCGCCACTCGGAGCTGCCGGTGCGCCGCGCGCTGGGCCTGGCCGGGCCGGTTCCGCGGCCCGCCACCGGGCTGGCCGCCGGGATCGCCCTCGCCGTGAACCTGGCCGTGCTGGAGACCGCGAAGTGGCTGGCCGGGCTGCGCACCCCCGAGCAGGGGCACATCCAGACCCTGGACACGCTGCGGTTGCGGACCGCCTCCCACGCCGTGAGCCGGCGCCCGCAGTGCGGGGCATGCGGAGACCCCGGGCTCGTGGCACGCCGGGTCGGGGCCCCCTTCGTCCCCCGCCCGCGCCCCAAGGCGGAAGCCACGGGGAGCGGGGACCGCGCCCTGACCCCCGCGCAGATGCTGCGCGCGTACGGCCACCTCGTGGACCCGGTGACCGGTGTGGTCAAGGAGATCCGCCGGGCCCCCGGCGCCCCCGACTTCGTCAACTCCTACATATCCGGGCACAACCTGGCCATGGAGGCGGCGTCCTTCGCCGGCCTGAGTTCCGGGCTGCGCGCCCTCAACGGCGGCAAGGGCCGCACCGACGAGGAGGCGCGCACCAGCGCCCTGTGCGAGGCGGTGGAGCGCTACAGCGGCACCCGCCACGGCGACGAACCCGTGGTGCGCGACTCCCTGCGCGGCCTGGGCGCGACCGCCCTGCATCCCAACGCCTGCCAGCTGTACGACGGCCGCCAGTACGCCTCGCGGGATTACTGGAACGCGCAGCACTCCCGGTTCCACTACGTCTCCACGCCGTTCGACGAGCGGCGGCCCACCGAATGGACCCCGGTGTGGTCGCTCACCGAGGGCGCCCAGCGGCTGCTGCCCACCTCGATGCTGTACTTCGCGCGCGGCGAGACCTCGGCGGGCGGGCCGCAGGACGGCCTGTGGGCCGACTCCAACGGCAACGCGGCGGGCAGCAGCCCCGAGGACGCGCTGGTCCAGGGCTTCCTGGAGCTGGTGGAGCGGGACGCGGTCGCCCTGTGGTGGTACAACCGCACCCGTCAGCCGGAGGTGGACCTCGACGCCTTCGGCGAGGAGTGGATCGAGCGGGTGCGGGAGGGGTACCGGCGGGCGGACCGCGAGGTGTGGGTCCTCGACCTGACCTCGGACCTGGGGATCCCGGTCATGGCGGCGCTGTCCCGCCGTACCGACAAGCCCGAGCAGGACGTGATCTTCGGCTTCGGCGCGCACTTCGACCCCCGGGTGGCGCTGCGCCGTGCCCTGTCCGAAATGGGGCAGTTGCTGCCCACGGTGTCCGGAGTACGGCCGGACGGTTCCGGATACCGGATCACCGATCCGGAGCCGTTGTCCTGGTGGCATCTGGCGACCGTCGTGAATCAGCCATATCTGGTGCCGGATCCGGTGGTGGCGCCCAGGGTCCCGGCGCACTGGCCGGCCCCGCGCGGCGGAGATCTGCTCGACGACGTTCACGCGATCACGGAACTGGTGCGGAATAAGGGGATGGACCTGTTGGTATTGGACCAGACCCGCCCGGATTTAAGTCTTCCAGTTGTGAAAGTAATCGTTCCGGGGCTGCGGCACTTCTGGGCGAGATATGCCCCTGGCCGACTTTTCGACGTACCGGTCGCTCTCGGGCGGCTGGCCGAGCCTACGCCATACGACCAGCTCAACCCCATCCCGCTGTTCGTCTGAAGGGTCGATTTTCACCCCCCTTTTCACGTCATTCGCCTATGCTCGCGCTGGACTTGAAAACAGGATGTGTCGAAGGGGGATTGACATGACGCACCGCCACGACTCCGCGGGTGAAGTGGCGGAGGCGGTGAGAGTCGAGGGCATTCTGCGGCGCAGCCGGGACCTCCCGGCACCGCGGATGGCCCAAGTCATCCTGATCGTCGCGATCTCGTGCTACGTGGGAGTCACCACCCTCAACATCCTCAGTGCCGGAGTCGAGGGCCGGGGCCTCGCGGCGGCCGTGGGCTGCCTCGGCGCGGTCTTCGCACTCCAGCTCCTGCACTCCCGGCAGGGAGCCCGACACGTCCCGGCCGCCCGCAAGGCCCTGACCCTGAGCGCGCAGGCCCTCTTCACCTATCTGCCGCTCATCACGCTGAAGTCGCAATGGGGCGCCATGGCGGGATTCCTCGCGGGCTCCCTCCTGCTCCTCCTGCCCCCACGCCTCGGCTGGACCCTGTACGGCCTGGTGGGTGTCAGCATGCTGGTGCCGCCGGTGCTGGAGGGCCGGACGCCGGTCGAGAGCGTCTATCTCGTCCAGACCACCCTGCTGACCGGACTGGTCACCTTCGGCCTGACCCGGCTGGCGGAGCTGGTCCGGGTACTGCACGAGAGCCGCGGCGAGCTGACCCGGGCCGCCGTCACCCGTGAACGCCTGCGCTTCGCACGCGACTTGCACGACCTGCTCGGCTACAGCCTGTCCGCGATCACCCTCAAGGGCGAGCTGATCCACCGGCTGATCGCGGCCCACCCGGCCAAGGCCAAGCAGGAGATCGAGGACGTCCTGGCCATCTCCCGGCAGTCACTGGCCGATGTGCGCCGGGTCGCCAGCGGCTACCGGGACATGTCCCTGGAGGAGGAGATCGGCTCGGCCCGGTCGGTGCTCAGCGCCGCCGAGGTCGAGACGGTCACCGACATCCGGCTGAGCGAGGTCAGCCGTCCGGTGGATACGGTTCTGGCCACCGTGCTGCGGGAGGCCGTCACCAACGTCCTGCGGCACAGCCGGGCCGGCCGCTGCGAGATCACCGCCGTCGAACACGACGGCCTGATGACCCTGTCGGTCACCAACGACGGCGTCACCGCGGGCTACCGGGACAGCTCCCCGCACAGCGGCAGTGGCCTGGGCAACCTGGAGCTGAGGCTGCGTGCCGTCGGCGGGGTGCTGACGGTCGACCGGGGACCCGACCGCTTCCGGGTGGTCGCGCGAGTGCCCGCCCAAGGGGACTACGACGCCCGCGATCCGGAGGACGAAGGGGCCCCGCTCGCCGTCTGACGCGCATCTCGTCTTCCCATCGGGCACCGGTCAACAGGTAGCCGAAACCAGCCCCCTTGATATGCTCGCGAGAACAAGATCGACCGCGCGGACGGGGGAGCTCGCAACGGTGATCAGAATTCTGTTGGCCGAAGACATGAACATGGTGCGCGGGGCGCTCGTCGCCCTGCTCAACCTGGAAGACGACCTCGAAGTCGTCTGCGAACTGGAGCGCGGAGACGCGATTTTGGCCGCGGCGCTCGAGGTGAAGCCGGACATCGCGATCATCGACATCGACCTTCCGGGGCTCGACGGGCTGAGCGCCGCCGTCCAGTTGCACGAAAACCTGCCGGAATGCCGGACGCTGATACTCACCAGCCTCGGCCGTCCCGGAACGCTGCGCCGCGCCCTGGCCGCCCAGGTGTCCGGGTACCTCCTCAAGGACGACTCGCCGAAGGAACTGGCCAGTGCCGTCCGCAGGGTGGTGGCCGGCCAGCGGGTGATCGACTCCAAGCTGGCCCTGGCCGCGTGGAGCGGCTTGGAAAGCCCTCTGACGGAGCGCGAGACGGAGGTGCTGCGGATGGCGGCCCAGGGCTCGGAGGCCACCGAGATCGCCGCGGAACTCCACCTGTCCACCGGGACGGTGCGCAACTACCTGACGACCGTCGTGGCCAAGCTGAACGCGCGCAACCGGGTCGATGCCATCCGCATCGCCCGGGACGCGGGCTGGCTGGTCTAAGGCTGTCAGACGGCCTGGCGTCCGCCGCCCGGGGCGCTGCCGTGGCCGGTGACGGGCTCGTCCACCAGGTCGTCCACGGGTGCCACCATCCCGGCGGCGGACAGGTACCCGATGATGTCCTCGGTCACCTCCCGCGGCAGCGGTAGCGCCGCCGACGCCGCGTCGGGCGTGGTCGGCCAGGCCAGCATCGTCGCCACCCACGCCGCCTCGGGCCGGTGCAGCACCACCCGGTGCGGCGAGTTCACCGACTCCAGCACACACCCGATGCCCGACTCCGGCACCTTGAACGCCACGTGCCGGGGCAGCCGTACGCGCCGCTCACCCGGCTGGCGCGCCAGCACGAAGGAGGCGCCCGGCGACAACGGGAAGACCGACAGCAGCGGTCCCCTCAGATCGTCCACCCCGAGCGTGCGCACCACCAGGTGCGACAGCCTGCTCAGCGTCGGCAGCATGAGCACGTACAGGTCCTCGGGCCCGCTCAGGGCGTTGGCCAGCAGGACCGGCCCCAGCTCCATCCGCCGCAGCACCTCACGTACCACCGGAGCCGGCCGCTCAAGGCGTTCCTGACCCCAGCGGCTGGTGAGGAGCAAGGAGTCGCCGCCCGTGGCCTGGTCGACGACCACGTCCTCGGACAGCGACCAGAGGTGGACGGTTGGGGCATCCCCAGTCGTGCGCCGCATATCGCACCTCTCTTGCCCGGCGGCGGGATTCGTCGAGTATGAGGCCCGGCCCGAGCCTCACGACAGCCACTGAGTCATACAGTGACCATGAACTTCTCACGTCGGGCGCGCACGCCCATCAGATCGCGACCAGGCGTGACGCGGGGACGTCCAGCGTCGGATCGCAGCCCAGCACCGAGCGGTGGAGCTCCTGCAACCGCCGTGACGGCTCGATCCCCAACTCCTGCACGTACGTCGACCGCAGCCGCCTGAACACCTCCAGCGCCCGCGACGCCCGTCCGCTGCGGTACAGCGCCAGGATCAACTGGGCGTGCAGGTTCTCCTGAAGCGGGTACAGCGTCGTCAGTGCGGTCAGCTCACTCACCAGCCGGGTGTGCGCACCGAGCCGCAACTCCGCGCCGATCCGCGCCTCCAGCGCGGCCAGCCGCACCTCCTCCAGCCGCAGTGTCTCGGCCCGCAGCGCCCCGCTCTGCTGTACGTCGTCCAGCGCCGGCCCCCTCCACATGGCGAGTCCGGCCCCCAGCAGCCGCGCAGCCTGCTCGTCGTCCCCGGCCGCGAGCGCCCGGTGGGCCTCCGACACGGCCGCCTCGAAGTCCTTGGCGTCGATGCCGGCCCCGGCAGACCCCAGCCGGTACCCGCTGTGGCCGCGCGCCATGACCTCCTTGGGGTCGGCGCCGCAGACCTGTCCGATCCGGTGCCGCAGGTGCTTCACGTAGGTCTGCACGGCGGCGGCCGGCCCGTTCGGCGGGCACCCGCCCCACAACTCCTCGACGATCGCCCCCATGCTCACCTCCCGCCCCAGGTTCACGGCCAGCAGCGCGAGCAGGCTGCGCTGCTTCGCGGCGCTGGGGACGACGGACCTGCCGCCGACCGTGACGATGAGAGGTCCCAACAGCCCGATTTCCAGCCGCTCCATGTGCCCACTCTCCCTTCGGTGACGTCATCAGGCTCCCACCCGCACCCACCGTCGGGACAGTTACGCCGACACCACTTGGCCGTGAAGCAACGCCTCCGCCCACATGAGAACTTCACGCGCCGAAACGAGGTTTCACGTGAAACATCAGCCGAGAGCCCCCGCCCGGCCCGGCGGGCCCGCCAGTAGCGACCGCCCCGCCGTCCCCCGGACGGCCGCGCCGCAGGGCCGCCCCGCGCCGGGTGGCCGAGAGTGGGTGCAGGCACCGAGCCAGGGGGCACCACCACGCCGGAGGCATGGACACATGGGACTGTTCGATTTTCTGAAGTCCGAGAAGAAGAAGGAACACGAGGCCGCCGAGAAGGCGAAGGAGCAGCGGGAGCAGCGGGCCCAGGCCGGGCCCGCCGCTCCGAACGCGCCCTCCGGCACCGGCACGAGGTACACCGACGCCGCGGCCAACAAGGCCGCCACCGATCGGATGGCCGCCCCGGCTCCGCCCAAGGCGGCGCCCGCGATGCCGCCCAGGCCCACGGGGCCCGCGATGCCGACCCCCGCGTCCGCCGCGCACAAGGCCGTCCCCGTACCGCCCGCACCGCCGGCGAGCGCGGTGCGGCGTACGTACACGGTCAAGGCGGGGGACTCGCTCTCCTCGATCGCCCGGGAGGAACTCGGCAACGAGGGCCGCTGGCGTGAGCTCTACGCCCTCAACGAGCGCGTCATCGGCTCCAACCCCGACATGATCCAGCCGGGGATGGAGCTCACGCTCCCCGGCTGAGCCGCACCGGACAGGGCGCGACCGAGGGGCCCGGATCCTGGTGGATCCGGGCCCCTCGTTCTGCCCGCCGCGTGCGTCAGGGCCGCCCGTCCTCGGAAGTCGTCGGACCCGGCCCCCCCGTCTCGCGCTCCTTCTCGGCCAGCTCCTCGTCGAGTCCGGCGGGCTCGCTGTCCTGCGCCGACAGCTCGGTGGCCGCCGGCGGCTCCACGAGCCAGTCCGGGTTCGACTGCTGGTCCCACCACTTCCACGCCGCGTAGGCGCCGCCGGCCAGTACGCCGACCACCGCGATACCGCGGAGCAGCCGGCCGGTGCGCGCCCGCCGCTCATGGCGCCGTACGAGCCGCCGCACCTCCTTCGCCGACACCTGGCCGCGCAGCGCCGCCAGCGCCGCCGTCGACCGGGAAGCGGCCTCCTCGGCCACCGGAGTGGCCGCGGCGAGCGCGCTCTCGATGCGCGGCTGCGTGTACGCGGCCGCCTGGCGCGCGGCCCGGCGGGTCTGCTTGACCGCCTTGGTCGCCGCCCGGTCCACCTGGGGCGGCACGTGGCAGCGCGCCGACTTCATCCTGGGATACAGATGCCTGTCGTACGTCGTTCGGGCCTGCCGCGCGGCTTCCTCGGCCGCATGCGAAACCCTGGGCGCCAACCGCTCATTCGCCTCATGCGCGTAGTGGACCGCGGCATCCTTGGCGGATTCTGCGTACGGCGCCACCACTTCCGCCGCGTGCCGGACACTCTCCCTGGCGCTCTCGGCGGCCAGGCGCACGCTGTCCTTGCGGGTCACGGGATCCTCCTCCTCGGTGGCGGACACAGTTCACCTTTCCACCCTTTGTCGGATCATGCCTGTCATAACGCCGCGTGGCATGCGTGACAGGGCATACGGACGATTTCTGTCCCCCTCCTGCCCCGCATGGGAGGATCGGAACCGACAAGCGATGACTATGGAAGGCAGAACCGTGGCCGAGAAGCTCTACGCCACCTTGAAGACCAGCCACGGCGACATCGAGATCGAGTTGCTGGAGAATTTCGCTCCGAAGACGGTCCGCAACTTCGTGGAGCTGGCCACCGGCGCCCGCGAGTGGACCCGTCCCACCGACGGCCAGAAGACCACCGCCCCGCTCTACGACGGCACCGTCTTCCACCGCGTCATCAGCGGCTTCATGATCCAGGGCGGGGACCCCCTGGGCAACGGCACCGGCGGTCCCGGCTACCAGTTCGCCGACGAGTTCCACCCCGACCTGGCCTTCACCAAGCCCTACCTGCTCGCGATGGCCAACGCGGGCCCGGGCACCAACGGCTCGCAGTTCTTCATCACCGTCGCGCCCACCGCCTGGCTGACCCGCAAGCACACCATCTTCGGCGAGGTCACCGACGGGGAGAGCCGCAAGGTCGTGAACGAGATCGCCGCCAGCGCCACCAACCCGCGCACCGAGCGCCCCTTGGACGACGTGATCATCCATTCGGTCGTCGTCGAGAAGCGCTGACGCCGCCGAACGCCGACGCCGGGAACCTTTCCGCCCTGCCCGTCCGTACGTCATGTAGCCGGAGACGGCACGCCGTACCGGACCGAGGGGCGCACCCCTGCCTCCCGCCGCCGACCGAGGGGACCGATGGACACCGACCGTCTGCCGGGCTGCTACCGCCACCCGGACCGCGACACGGGGATCAGCTGCACCCGCTGTGAGCGTCCCATCTGCCCGGAGTGCATGATCAGCGCCTCGGTCGGCTACCAGTGCCCCGAGTGCGTGCGGGGAGGTTCCGCCGCCGGTCACGCCCGCGTCGCGAACGCGCCGCGCACGATCGCGGGCGGCCTGGTCACCGCCGACCCGCACCTCGTCACCAAGATCCTGATCGGGATCAATGCGGTGGTGTTCCTCGCCGTGTACCGGATGCCGGAGCTGGCCATCCAGCTGGAGCTGCTCGGCCGCTACGTCGAGTACTTCGGCGCCCCTGTGGAAGGGGTGGCCACCGGCCAGTACCACCGGCTGCTGACCTCGGTGTTCCTGCATGTCCAGTGGTGGCACGTCATCGGCAACATGCTGGCCCTGTGGGTGATCGGCGGGCCGCTGGAGGCGGCCCTGGGCCGCGCCCGCTACCTGGTCCTCTACCTGCTGTCAGGGCTGGGCGGAAGCGCCGTGGTCTACCTGCTGACGGCGCCGAACACCCCGACGCTCGGCGCCTCGGGCGCCGTCTGCGGGCTGCTGGGCGCCACCGTGGTGCTCACCCGCCGGCTGCGGTACGACATGCGGCCGGTCATGATCACGCTCGGGTTCATGCTGCTGGTGACCTTCGTGCCGTTCGGTGGCTGGTCGGTGTCCTGGCAGGCCCACATGGGCGGTCTGGTGACCGGCGCGCTGGTCGCTGTGGGCATGCTCACGACCACCACCGGCAGGAACCGCACACTCGTCCAAGGGGGGACCTGCGTGGCGGTGTTCCTGCTGGCAGTGGCCCTGATCGTGGCCCGGACCGCCGAACTCACCTGATCACACCGGCGTCAACTCTCCACAGGGTTATCCACAGATCTTCTGTCTTTTCCTCAGGTGTGGATGACGCTGTGGATAACTCATGGGGAGAGCTTGCTTTACGGCGCTACTTCCACTGCGTGGAGACGCCGAATCCCGCCGCGATGAATCCAAAACCGACCACAATGTTCCAATTGCCCAGAGTCTCGATGGGCAGCTGGGTATCGGTCACGTAGAAGACGACGATCCACGCGAGGCCGATCAGGAAGAACGCCAGCATGACCGGGGCGACCCAGCTGCGGTTCGTCAGCCTGATCGTCTGCATCTGCTTCGCCGGCGGCGGCGTGTAGTCGTCCTTCTTGCGGATACGTGACTTCGGCACGAGGGGCTCTCCTGTCGATGCGCTGGGGACCTTGCCCGCCCCGGGCGTCCGTTAGCGTAGTGGACCTGTGGCGTAGAAGGAGAAGGGTACGTTGAGCGATTCCGACGACTCCTCCGCGGGTCCCCGTCGCCGGGCCAGACCGGTCCGGTTGCTGACGGCCGCCGTTTTCGCCCTGGCCGGTCTCATCTTCGTCACCAGTTTCAACACCTCCAAGGGTACGAACATCCGCA
The DNA here is from genome assembly GCF_053591315.1 of Streptomyces sp. NPDC003042. NCBI lineage: Bacteria > Bacillati > Actinomycetota > Actinomycetes > Kitasatosporales > Streptomycetaceae > Streptomyces > Streptomyces sp. NPDC003042. Next base: position 33,940 of record NZ_JBSFTP010000001.1, on the reverse strand, counting down.
CGGACGCATCACTCCTGAAGCTGTCCGACCTCATCCACGAGCGCAGCGCGAACAACGCCGCGCTCGAGAAGAGCGCCGCGGCCCTGCGCGGCCAGGTGGACTCCCTCGCCGAACGGGACGACGGCAGCACCAAGGCCGAGGACGCCAGGCTGGCCGCCCTGCGCACCGCCTCGGGCACCGAGGAGCTCTCCGGCAAGGGTCTGAGGGTGACCCTCAACGACGCGCCGCCGAACGCCACCGCCCGTGTCCCGGGCGTCCCCGAGCCGCAGCCGAACGACCTGGTGATCCACCAGCAGGACCTCCAGGCCGTGGTGAACGCCCTGTGGCTGGGCGGGGCCCAGGGCATCGAGGTCATGGGCCAGCGGCTGATCTCCACCAGCGCCGTGCGCTGCGTGGGCAACACCCTGATCCTCCAGGGCCGGGTGTACTCGCCCCCGTACACGGTGGCGGCGGTCGGCGACCCGGGTGAGCTGCGCAAGGCCCTCGATGCCTCGCCCGCCCTGCAGAACTACCAGCTGTACGTGAACGCGTACGGGCTCGGCTGGAAAGTGGACGAGCACAAGGCGCTGACACTGCCGGGCTACTCCGGCACAGTGGACCTCCACTATGCGAAGCCGCTGGAGTCCGCCGCACCCTGACGTCGTACTGCGCCTGGTGGTACGGACGTTCAGCGAGGTGTGCCTGACGGCCGGGACGCTGATCGTGCTGTTCGTGGCCTACGTGCTGCTGTGGACCGGCGTGAAGGCCGACCGGGCCATGGACGCCGAGCGGGACGGGCTGCGCGACCGCTGGGCGGCGGCCCCGGCCCCCGCTGCTGCCCCGGTGCGGGCGTCCCCCGAGCCGCCGCCCCCGGCCCACCCGGCGGGACAGGCCTTCGCCGAGATGTACATCCCCCGCTTCGGCCGGGACTGGAGCAAGCCGGTCCTGGAGGGCACGGACGCCGAACTGCTGAAGAAGGGCCTCGGCCACTACACGGGCACCGCCCGCCCCGGCGGCGCCGGCAACTTCGCCGTCGCGGGCCACCGGCGGACGTACGGGGACCCCTTCAAGGACATCCCCCGGCTGCGCCCCGGGGACACCGTGATCGTCCGGGACGCGACCGACTGGTACACGTACACGGTCCGGGCCGAGCCGCTGCGCACCCTGCCCACCGACGTCGGAGTGGTCGAAGCGGTGCCGGAGAAATCCCCCTTCACCACTCCCGGCCGGTATCTGACCCTGACCACCTGCGAGCCGGAGTGGGGCCACAGCCACCGGCTGATCGTCTGGGCCGAGCTCACGGGAAGCCGCAGGGCGGCGCCGGTCAGAACAGAGGGATTGCCCAGGTGACCCCCTCCGTGGGGCCGCTGCCTTTAGGCTGTTGCGGTACCGCCCCCGCGGTGCGTGGAGCGAGAGGGACGCGGACGGAATGTACGGCTGGATCTGGCGGCATCTGCCGGGCAACGCGTGGGTACGCGCGGCGATCTCTCTCGTACTGGCCCTGGCGGTGGTGTTCGTGCTGTTCCAGTACGTCTTCCCGTGGGCCGAGCCGCTCCTTCCGTTCAACGATGTGACGGTGGACGAGGGATCGGGAGCCACTCCGTGAGCGCGCGCATTCTGGTTGTCGACAATTACGACAGCTTTGTCTTCAATCTCGTGCAGTACCTCTACCAGCTCGGCGCCGAATGCGAGGTGCTGCGCAACGACGAGGTCGAGCCGGCGCACGCCCAGGACGGCTTCGACGGCGTGCTGCTCTCCCCGGGACCGGGCACGCCGGAGGAAGCGGGCGTCTGCGTCGACATGGTCCGCCACTGCGCGGACACGGGCGTCCCGGTCTTCGGAGTCTGCCTCGGCATGCAGTCCATGGCGGTCGCCTACGGAGGCGTCGTGGGCCGGGCTCCCGAGCTGCTGCACGGCAAGACCTCGCCCGTGGTGCACGAGGGGCTGGGCGTCTTCGCCGGGCTCCCGTCGCCCTTCACCGCGACCCGCTACCACTCGCTCGCGGCCGAGCCCGGGACCCTGCCGGACGCGCTGGAGGTCACGGCGCGCACGGAGGACGGGATCATCATGGGCCTGCGGCACCGCGAGCACGACGTGGAGGGTGTGCAGTTCCACCCCGAGTCGGTGCTGACCGAGTGGGGCCACCGGATGCTCGCGAACTGGCTCGTGCGCTGCGGTGACGCCGGCGCCGTCGAGCGGTCGGTGGGGCTGGCCCCGGTGGTGGGCAAGGCCGTCGCGTGACGACGGTCGCGCCGTCCGCGCCCACCGGGGGCCGGGCCGCGCGGCGCAAGGCAGCGCAGGAGGCCGCGAAGCGTACGCACGCGCGGGCGCGCGGCTCGGCCTTCGGTGGGCGCGGGCGGGGCCGCAGGAGGGCCCGCCCACGCTCCGGCGGGCCGGTTGTGGTGCTGAGCCGCGCGGTCGGGGAGCTCTTCATCACCACGGGCCTGGTGATGCTGCTGTTCGTCACCTACCAGCTCTGGTACACCAACCTGCTGGCGGAGCGGACCGCGAACGGCGCCGCGGGCTCGCTGCGGCAGACCTGGGAACGGGATCCGGCTCCGCAGGGCGCGGGGACCGCCGCGGCGCCGCCGGTGACGGCCTTCGAGCCGGGGCAGGGTTTCGCCATCCTGCACATCCCGAAGCTGGACCTGAAGGTGCCGGTGGCGGAGGGGATCAGCAAGCCGAAGGTGCTGGACCGGGGGATGGTCGGACACTACGGCGAGGGCGCCCTGAAGACGGCGATGCCGTCCGACAAGCAGGGCAACTTCGCGGTCGCCGGGCACCGGAACACGCACGGCGAGCCGTTCCGCTACATCAACAAGCTGGTGCCGGGGGATCCGATCGTGGTGGAGACGCGGGACGCGTACTACACGTACGAGATGACCTCGGCGCTGCCGCAGACCCCGCCGACGAACGTCTCGGTGATCAAGCCGGTGCCCGACGGGTCCGGATTCACCGGCGAGGGCCGGTACATCACGCTGACGACCTGCACTCCCGAGTTCACGAGCACCTACCGGATGATCGTATGGGGCAGGATGACCGAAGAACGCCCCCGCAGCCAGGGTGCTCCGCCCGCGCTGACCAGCCCGTAAGGACGAATCCGCAGTGTCTCGTGCCCGCCGCCGCTCCGCAGCGCCGCCCCGCAACCGCAGTGTGACCGCCGGTTTCCTGAGTCTGCTGGGGGAGCTTCTGATCACGGTGGGCCTGGTCCTGGCCCTGTTCGTGGCGTACTCGCTGTGGTGGACGAACGTCCTCGCCGACCGGCAGGCGTCGGCGCGCGGCGACGCGATCCGCCGGCAGTGGCAGACGTCGGCGCCCGCCCCGGACGCGCCCGCGCAGCCGGGGGCCCTCGACACCAAGGACGGGATCGGCTTCCTGCACGTGCCGGCGATGGACAGCGGCGAGGTGCTCGTCAAGCCGGGCACGGCGCCGGAGACCCTGAACAACGGCGTGGCCGGGTACTACACGGAGCCGGTGAAGTCGGCGCTGCCCTGGGACCAGAAGGGCAACTTCTCGCTGGCCGCGCACCGGGACGGGCACGGGGCGAAGTTCCACAACATCGACAAGGTGAAGAACGGCGACGCGATCGTCTTCGAGACGCGGGACACCTGGTACGTGTACAAGGTCTTCGCCGAGCTGCGCCAGACCTCGAAGTACAACGTGGACGTCCTCAACCCGGTCCCGAAGGAGTCGGGCAAGACCGGCCCCGGGCGCTACATCACCCTGACGACCTGCACGCCGGTGTACACCTCGAAGTACCGCTACATCGTGTGGGGCGAGCTGGTACGGACCGAGAAGGTGGACGCGAAGCGCACGCTACCGGCCGAGCTGCGCTGAGCCGAGGCTGGCGCGACAACGGGTCGGGCCCGGCCCCCGCGGAGCGGGGAGCCGGGCCCGACGGCGCTGTGTCGCATCGCGGGGGTGGGGGGACCGGCTAGCGGCCGCCGATGCCTCCGAAGAAGCCGCCGTTGTTGCCGCCGTTGTTGTTGCCGCCGTCGTCCTGGCCGCCGCCGCCCGCCATGGTGGTGACGTTGACGGCCGAGCCCGGCTGGACCGGGGCGTTGACCGGCGGGTCGGAGGTCAGGACCCTGGCGTTCTCGTCGTTCGGGCCCGCCAGGACCGTGCCGAAGACCAGGCCCTTGCTGATCAGGATGGCCCTCGCCTGCGCGACGGTCCTGCCGGCCAGCGGCGGGACGGTGGTCGGCGCCGCGGCGGCCTTGGAGATCGTGACATTGACCGAGCTGCCCGGCTTGACCTGCTCGCCGGGCGGGAACTGCTGGGAGAAGACCGTCTTCGGCGCGACCGCCGGGTTGTCGGCCTCGGTGACGCTCCCGAGCTTGAGGCCCACGTCCGTGAGGGCCTTGGAGGCCAGCTCCTTGGTCTTGCCGGTGAGGTCGGGCACAGCGGCCTTCGACACCGCCTTGGCCACGGTCAGCGTGACGACCGAACCCTTCTCGGCCTCGCTGCCGCTCTTGGGGTCCTGGTCCAGCACGGTGTCGACGGTCCGCTCGGACTCCTGGGTCTTCTTCTCGACCTGGAAGCCCTTCTCCCTCAGCTCGGCCTCGGCCTGCTCGAACTTCATGCTGAGGACGTCGAGCACCTTGACCTTGGGCGCGCCCGAGGAGACCTTGACCTTGATCGTGAAGCCGGAGTCGACCTTGGTGTCAGGGGGTGGGTTCTGCGAGCAGATGCGACCCTTGGGCTGGCCGTCGCAGGCTTCGTCCCCCTCCTTCTCCACCTTGAGGCCGACTCTCGTACCGCGCTGTTGCGCCGCCTCGAGGGTCTCGCCGATGAGCTTGGGCACGTTGGGACGGTTGTCCGCCTTGTCGCCGAAGAGGGACTGGCCGATCAGGATGGCCCCGACCAGCACGAGGACACCGGCGAGGACGAGCAGGATCGTCGAGGCCCGGCTCTTCTTCTGGCGGCGGCCGTGGCCCTGGTCGTACCCGCCGTGGCCCTGGCCCGCGTACCCGGCGGACCCGCTGTATCCGCCGTCGCCCGGAGGCATCGGCGGGAGCATGGAGGTCTGGCCGGCGTCGGGGGAGCGCAGGGCGGTGGTGGGCTGGTCGTAGCCCTGGTGACCGTAGCCGTGGCCCTGGTCGGGGTAGCCGTATCCGCCGACGCCCATGGAGGCGGTGGCGGCGACGGGCTGGCCTTCGAGGCAGGCCTCGATGTCGGCCCGCATCTCGTCGGCCGACTGGTAGCGGTAGTCGGGGTCCTTGACCAGTGCCTTGAGGACGATGGCGTCCATCACGGGCGTGATCTCGGGGTCGAAGTTCGACGGCGGCTGGGGCTCTTCGCGTACGTGCTGGTAGGCGACGGCCACGGGGGAGTCCCCGACGAACGGCGGCCGGACACTGAGCAGTTCGTAGAGCAGGCAGCCCGCGGAGTAGAGGTCGGAGCGCGCGTCGACCTGCTCGCCCTTGGCCTGCTCCGGGGAGAGGTACTGGGCGGTGCCGATGACGGCGGCCGTCTGCGTCATGGTCATGCCGGAGTCGCCCATGGCGCGGGCGATGCCGAAGTCCATGACCTTGACCTGGCCGGTCCGGGTGAGCATGACGTTGGCGGGCTTGATGTCGCGGTGCACGATGCCGGCGCGGTGCGAGTACTCGAGGGCCTGGAGGATGCCGATGCACATCTCCAGGGTCCGCTCGGGCAGCAGCTTGCGGCCGGAGTGCAGCAGCTCGCGCAGGGTGGACCCGTCGACGTACTCCATCACGATGTACGGGATGGAGATGTTGTCGACGTAGTCCTCGCCGGTGTCGTAGACCGCGACGATCGCCGGGTGGTTGAGCGATGCGGCCGACTGGGCCTCGCGGCGGAACCGGGCCTGGAAGGACGGGTCGCGGGCGAGGTCGGCGCGCAGGGTCTTGACGGCGACGGTACGGCCGAGCCGGGTGTCGTGACCGAGGTAGACCTCGGCCATGCCACCACGGCCGAGCACGTGGCTCAGCTCGTACCGGCCGCCGAGGCGACGCGGCTCTTCCATAACTTGCAGCCCTCTCCGTCAGTCCCGACCGCACCGGTGTGTGGTCCGGCGGTGTGCTGTTCGCGGCAAGGCTACCGGCCGATCGAGGGTGATCGGTTCGTGACCACAGGCTGATATCGGACCGGTACCGAGCGCTCGGATCCTGTCTCGGCTCCTCATGCCTTGCTCTTCAGCACGGCTTCCATCACGGCCTTGGCGACCGGCGCGGCCTGGCCGCCGCCGCTGATGTCCTCGCGGTCGGCGGCGCTGTCCTCGATGACGACGGCGACGGCGACGGGCGAGGAGCCGTCGGGGTTCTCGGCGTAGGAGATGAACCAGGCGTAGGGGCGCTTGGCGTTCTTCTCGCCGTGCTGGGCGGTGCCGGTCTTGCCGCCGACGGTGACGCCCTTGATCTTGGCCTTGTCGCCCGTGCCGTTCTCGACGACGTTGACCATCATCTGCTGGAGCTTCTGCGCGTTGGCGGCGCTGAGCGGACGGCTCATCTCGGCCGGCTCGTGCTTCTCGATCACGTCGAGGTTCGGCGCGGTGAGCTGGTCGACCATGTACGGCTTCATCAGCTTGCCGTCGTTCGCGATGGCCGCGGTGACCATGGCCATCTGGAGCGGGGTGGCGGCGGTGTTGAACTGGCCGATGGAGCTCTGGGCGTTGCCGTCCTTGCCCATCGTCTTGTCGTAGACGCTGGCGAAGGCGCGGACCGGGGTGTCGATCTTGTCGTTGTTGAAGCCGAACTTCTGGGCCGTCTCGACCATCTTGTCGCGGCCGACCTTGTCGCCGAGGTTGGCGAAGACCGAGTTGCAGGAGACCCGCAGCGCGTTGTTCAGGCTGGACTTCTCGCAGCCGGTGGCGTGGTTGACCATCGGGGTCCTGGTGCCGGGCAGGATGTACGGCTCAGGGGTGTCCGTGGGGGCGTCGATGTCGGTGACGACGTCGTTCTCCAGGGCGGCGGCGGCCGTGACCACCTTGAAGGTGGAGCCCGGCGGGTAGGTCTCGCGCAGGGCGCGGTTGACGAGGTTCTTGTCCTCGCTGTCCTTGAGCGCGATCCAGGCCTTCTCGTCGTTCTTGGAGTTGCCGGCGAAGCTCGACGGGTCGTAGGACGGCGTGCTGACCAGGGCCAGGATGGCGCCGGTGCGCGGGTCGATGGCCGCGACGGCGCCCTTCTTGCTGCCGAGCTTCTCGTAGGCGGCCTTCTGCGCGGCGGCGTTCAGGGTGGTGACGACGTTGCCGCCCTGCTTCTTCTCGCCGGTGAACATGCCGATGGTCCGGTCGAAGAAGAGCCGGTCGTCGTTGCCGGTGAGGATGCCGTCGTCGAGGGACTCGAGCTGGGTGGAGCCGTAGGCCTGCGAGGCGTACCCGGTGACGGGCGCCCAGAGGGGGCCGTCGAGGTAGGTCCGCTTGAACTTGTAGTCGCTGCCGTCCGTGACGGCCGAGCCGGTGATGGGCTGGCCCTCGACGATGATGTTGCCGCGCTCGGTGGCGTACTGGGCGATCTGGACCCGGCGGTTCTCCTTGCGGGTGCTGAGTTCCTCGGCCTGGACGTACTGCAGCCAGTTGGTCCGGATCAGCAGCGCGAGGACGAGCAGCCCGCAGAACAGCGAGATGCGGCGCAGGGGCTTGTTCATGACGGGCGGACCACCTGGGTCATCTCGGAGTCGGGGGACGGGGCGGGGGCCGGGGCCGGGCGGCGTGCGGTGTCGCTGATCCGGATGAGGACGGCGATGAGGATCCAGTTCGCGAGGACGGAGGAGCCGCCCGACGCGAGGAACGGCATGGTCATGCCGGTCAGGGGGATGAGGCCCATGACCCCGCCGGCGACGACGAAGATCTGGAGGGCGAAGGCGCCCGACAGCCCGATGGCGAAGAGCTTGCCGAAGGGGTCGCGGGCGGCGAGGGCGGTGCGGACACCCCGCTCGATGATCAGCCCGTAGAGCAGCAAGAAGGCCATGACGCCGGTGAGGCCGAGTTCTTCGCCGACGGTGGAGAAGATGAAGTCGGAGTTGGCGGCGAATCCGATGAGGTCGGAGTTGCCCTGTCCCCAGCCGGTGCCGAGCACTCCGCCCGAACCGAAGCTCATGATCGACTGGCCGACCTGCTCACAGGCACCGGAGTCGGCGTAGCAGCCGAAGGGGTCGAGCCAGGCGTCCACGCGGGCCTGGACGTGGCTGGCGAAAGAGGCCACCACCACGGCCCCGCCCATCGACATGAGCAGGCCGATGACGATCCAGCTCGTCCGCTCGGTGGCCACGTACAGCATGATCACGAACATGCCGAAGAAGAGCAGCGAGGTGCCGAGGTCGTTCTCGAAGACGAGGACGAGCAGGCTCATCGCCCAGATCATCAGGATCGGGCCGAGGTCGCGGCCGCGCGGCAGGTAGAGGCCCATGAACCGGCGGCTGGCCAGGGCCAGGGCGTCGCGCTTGACCATCAGGTAGCCGGCGAAGAAGATCGCGATGACGATCTTCGCGAACTCGCCGGGCTGGATGGAGAAGCCGCCGACGCTGATCCAGATCTTGGCGCCGAAGACGTCCGCGCCGAGACCCGGGATGACGGGCAGGATCAGCAGGATCAGCGAGGCCGCCATGGAGATGTACGTGAACCGCTGGAGGACGCGGTGGTCCTTCAGGACCAGCAGCACCACGGCGAACAGGGCGATGGCGAGCGCCGTGTAGAGCATCTGGCGCGGGGCGGACTCCGTGAAGGCGCCGAAGCTGTTCTTGGCGAGGTTCTGCAGCCGCTCGGACTGGTCGAGCCGCCAGATCAGTACGACGCCGAGTCCGTTGAGGAGGGTGGCGAGCGGCAGCAGCAACGGGTCGGCGTACTTGGCGTAGCGGCGTACGACGAGGTGGGCGATGCCGGCGAGAACGGCGAAGCCGAGTCCGTAGAGCAGCATGCCCGGGGGCAGCTCGCCGTGGATGGCCAGGCCCACATTGGCGTAGGCGAAGATCGGGATGACCACGGCGAAGCCGAGCAGCAGGAGCTCGGTGTTCCGCCGGCTCGGCGCCTCGATGGCGCCGATGGTGGTCGTGTTGGTGACAACGCTCATGGTGTGGCAGGCCCCCTGTGCCCGCGTATGTCTACTGCTTTTCGCACAGGCCGACCAGCTGCTGCTCCGCAGGGGTCAGGCCGGGGCCGGGTGGCTGGGTGTTCTGCGCTTCGGCGGCGCGGCGGGCCTCGTCCTTCTTGCAGGCGGAGACCTGGGTGCCGAGCTCGTCGATCTTCTTGCGGGCGCCGTCGAGGCTGTCCTCGCTGATGGTGGCCTCGACCAGTTTGCGCTTGAAGGGCGGTAGGTACTTCAGTTCGATGTCGGGGTGGTCGGTCTCCACCTTGGAGAGGTGGATCCAGGCCAGGTTCTGGCTGATGCCGCGGTACAGCGCGACGTGATCACCCTTGATCCCGACGTAGTACTGGGTCTGCGTCCAGCGGTGCGCGGCATAGAGGCCGCCGCCGACGACACCGGCCACGAGGAGCAGGATCAGCGTGCGGGTGGCCCACTTGCGCCCTTTGCCGCGACGCCTGCGCGGGTGGTCGTACGTGTCCTCGTAACTCGAGTCGCCGTCGTAGGCGTCCGCTTCGCCGAAGCTTCCGTACGCGCCGCCGCCCTGGCTCTGGTCGGGGAATCCGTAGCCGGGGGTCTCGCCGCTGCCGGGAGGGCCGAAGGCGCCGGCGGGCGGCGCGGCCTGGCGGCCGAGGCCCGAGGCGCGGCCGGCCGGGGTCTGCATGGCGTTGCCGCCGTCGAAGAGCTGGTGCTGGTTCTCTGCGACCGCGCCGACGACGACCGGGGTGTCGCTCAGCTGGGCGGCGAGGGTGTCGCCGCTGTCGGTGTCGAGCACGTCCGCCACGATGCAGGTGATGTTGTCCGGACCGCCGCCGCGCAGGGCGAGCTGGATCAGGGACTGCACCGTCTCGTGGGGGCCGTGGTAGTCGGCGAGGGTCTCTTCCAGGGTCTGGTGGGAGACCACGCCGGACAGGCCGTCGGAGCAGATGAGGTAGCGGTCGCCCGCCCGGACCTCGCGGATGGACAGGTCCGGTTCCACGATGTCGCCGCTGCCGAGCGCCCTCATGAGGAGGGAGCGCTGCGGGTGGGTCGTGGCCTCTTCCTCGGTGATCCGGCCCTCGTCGACGAGGCGCTGCACCCAGGTGTGGTCCTGGGTGATCTGCGTGAGGACGCCGTCGCGCAGCAGGTACGCGCGGGAGTCGCCGACGTGGACGAGCCCGAGCCGCTGGCCGGTCCACAGCAGGGCGGTGAGCGTGGTGCCCATGCCCTCGAGCTGGGGATCCTCCTCGACCATGAGCCGCAGCTGGTCGTTGGCGCGCTGCACGGCGACGCTGAGCGCGGTGAGGATGTCGGAGCCCGGGACGTCGTCGTCGAGCTGCACGAGCGTCGAGATCACCTCGGAGCTGGCCACTTCGCCGGCGGCCTGGCCGCCCATGCCGTCGGCGATCGCGAGGAGCCGGGGACCGGCGTAGCCGGAGTCCTCGTTGCCCTCGCGGATCATGCCTTTGTGCGATCCGGCGGCGAAGCGCAGGGACAGACTCATGCGCACCTCGCCTGTCGGCTCCGGGTACAACCGGTCTCGAGCCACACTGCCCACCCTCCGGTCGGGAGCGCGCACAGGTCCGTGTCCCCGGGGGGACGGACCGCCGCGGCTCGCTCGCTCCGCTCGCTCATTCTGTTACTACTTCCGCAGCTCGATGACGGTCTTGCCGATGCGGATCGGTGCGCCCGGCGGAATGGGCGTCGGGGTGGTCAGCCGGGTCCGGTCGAGATACGTGCCGTTGGTGGACCCGAGATCCTCGACGATCCACTGGCCGTCACGGTCGGGGTAGATCCTGGCATGCCTGCTGGAGGCATAGTCGTCGTCCAGCACGATCGTGGAGTCGTGGGCACGGCCCAGCGTGATCGTCTGGCCGGCGAGGGCCACCGTGGTTCCCGTGAGGGTGCCCTCGGAGACGACCAGCTTGGTCGGCGCACCGCGGCGCTGGCGCTGCTGCGGAGGCGCGGCGGCCTGCCGCCCCGTCTGCTGCGGCGCGCTGGTGGCGCCGCCACGGCGGGAGCCGCGTTGCGTGACTCTCGTTCCGAAGAGGTCGCTGCGGATGACCTGTACGGCCACGATGACGAACAGCCACAGAACGGCCAGGAAACCCAACCGCATGACCGTCAGGGTCAGCTCTGACATTGCCCCCGCTTCACCCTTCGGCTTGCCGATAAATGATGGTGGTGCTGCCCACGACGATCCGCGAGCCGTCGCGGAGCGTAGCGCGGGTGGTGTGCTGTCCGTCCACCACGATGCCGTTGGTGGACCCGAGATCCTGGATCGTCGGGGGTGTTCCGGTCCGGATCTCACAGTGCCGGCGCGATACGCCGGGGTCGTCGATCCGCACATCGGCCTCGGTGCTTCGGCCGAGTACGAGCGTGGGGCGCGAGATCTGGTGGCGGTTGCCGTTGATCTCGATCCAGCGGCGCGTGGTGCCTGGGGCACCGGTGGGTGCGGGAGCACCCGCGCCGGGACGGGCACCCGGTCCGCCCGGGGGCGGTCCGGGAGGCATGGGCGGGGCGGCGACCGGCGGTGGATAGCCGTAACCGCCCTGCTGCTGGCCCTGTGGGGCCTGCGGGGCCGCCTGGGAGGTGCTGGAGGCCAGGGTACGACTGCGGACCCGGTAGAGCCCGGTGTCGAGGTCGTCGGCCTTCTCCAGTTGGACCTTGATGGGCCCCATGAAGCTGTAGCGCTGCTGCTTGGCGTAGTCGCGGACGAGGCCCGCGAGCTCGTCGCCGAGCTGGCCGGAGTAGGGGCTCAGGCGGTCGTAGTCACCGGCGCTCAGCTCCACGATGAAGTCGTTGGGGACGACGGTCCGCTCGCGGTTCCAGATGGTGGCGTTGTTGTCGCACTCACGCTGGAGGGCGCCGGCGATCTCCACCGGCTGGACCTCGGACTTGAACACCTTGGCGAAGGTGCCGTTCACCAGACCTTCGAGTCGCTGCTCGAACCGCTTCAGGACTCCCATGGGGCACCTCCTCCGTCGTTGTCGCCCTGTACTGCTTACTGATCGTATCCACGCGTGGCGGATTCGGCTGGTTCCCCATCAGTCCTGTGTGCAGGAGTGTTGGTCCTCACAAGGGATCGTAGGGGGGCTCCAGGGACAGTGTCCCGCACCCGGCGCGGACTGCGGGAGGGGCCTTCGTGGCGGGGGTGCGGAGGTGCGGGAAAGCGATGTGATTCCACCCCGTTCTACGTGCTAATGTTTCGACGTCGCCAGGGGAACGGCCCGAAAGGGAAGAACCACTGGGGAGCTGCTCGGGCGAGTGGCGGAACGGCAGACGCGCTGGCTTCAGGTGCCAGTGTCCTTCGGGACGTGGGGGTTCAAATCCCCCCTCGCCCACATCGGGGAAGCCTCGATCCGGAATCCGGATCGGGGCTTCTCGCATTGTGGGCCTGGACACGTTTTCCGGCCGTCCGACTTTCGTCGCGCGGCGCACGACGAAAGAGGGCGGCCGTCGGCGTACCCCCGTGTCTAGGGTCGGTCGCGTGGATGCGACGGCGAGGATGCGTGCGGGCTGGGACTGGCTGAAGGGCCCGGAGCCCTGGTCCCGGCGCAGGGTGGCGGGGGATCTGACCGTTGCCGCGGTGATGGCGCTGCTCGGCGTCGGTCTCGACGAGCTGAGCAACAGCTCCCGGCCGGAGATGGTCGCGGCCGTCGTGACCGTCGTGGTGCTGACGCTGCTGCGCCGACGCCTGCCGGCGACCACGCTGGTCGCGGCGTCGGCGGCGACGGCGTTCCTGCCCGGGGTGCTCCTGGTGACGATCCTGCTGGGCTGGTCCGCAGGCCACCGGATCGTCGGAGTGGGCCGCGCACTGGGCGCCTTCGTCCTGGCCTTCCTCGCGGCGGTCGGTCTCGGCCTGGTCGCCGAGTGGTCGCAGACGCGGGCCCTGTTGCTGATCGTGTTCTCCACCCTCATGTTCCTGGCGTTGACGGCGATGCCGGGGCTGGCCAGCCGGTACTGGCATCAGCGCCGGACGCTGCTGAGCGCGCTCCAGGAGCGCAACAGCCGTCTGCTGCGCGAGCGGACGATGGTGGCCGGGCAGGCCAGGCTGCGGGAGCGGCAGCGGATCGCCCAGGACATGCACGACAGCCTGGGCCACCAGCTGGCGCTGATCTCGGTGCACACGGGGGCACTGGAGGTGGACCCCGTGCTCACCGACCGTCAGCGCGAGGCGGTGGGGGTGCTGCGGGCGGCCTCGGTGGCGGCGATGCACGAACTGCGCGAGGTCGTCGGGATCCTGCGGGACGGCGTGGAGGCACCGGTCCCCGTGGAGGAGCCGCAGCCGGCCGCGCGCGGGGTGGCCGGAATCGCGGGCATCGTCGAAGCGGCGCGGGGTTCGGGGACCGACGTACGGCTCACCACGGCGGGCCGGCCCCGGCCGCTCGTCGCGGCCTGCGACCACGCGGCCTACCGGATCGTGCAGGAGGCGCTGACCAACGCCTACAAGCACGCACCGGGGGCCGCGATCACGGTGGCGCTGCGGTACGAGGACGACTCGCTGGTGGTGGAGATCGCCAACGGCCCGGCGGTCGGACCGGGCGCCGGTGAGGTGGTGTCCGGCGGGCAGGGTCTGACGGGGCTTCGGGAGCGGGCGCGGCTGGTCGGCGGCATGGTGCACGCCGGCGCCGCCGAGGGCGGGGGATTCCGGGTGGCCGGTGTGCTGCCGTACGGGACGGAGCCGGCCGGGCTCGTCGAGGACGTGGCCGACGATTTCGGCCAGCAGTCGCAGGCCCAGTACCAGGTCCAGGCGCAGAGGGCGGCGGGCGTGCCGACGATGGACTGGGCGGCGGTGGACCGCGAGCTGACGGGTCCGGTGCGCAGCCGGAGCGGGGGCGTCGCGATGGGCTGTGGGATCGCCGTCGCGGCGATGGTGCTGCTGATCATCGTGCTCGGGGCCGGAGTGGTGATGCTGGTGGGCTCGGCGGACAAGGCGATGATCTCCGAGGAGCAGTACGACGCGGTGCACGTGGGCGAGCCGGAGCAGGCCGTGCGCGAGCGGCTGCCGGACGGGGACAGTCTTTTGACGACGGGCCTGGGCGGCAAGGGACCGAAGCAGCCGCCGGGGACGGACTGTCTGGTGCTGTTGTCGACGCAGAGCACGCCGGAGCTGACCACCGACGCCGTTTTCCGGTTCTGCTTCAAGGACGGCAAGCTCGTCGAGAAGCAGGCTTACGAGGTCAAGCAGTAGGAGCGCGGGTGACAGCCAAGGTGATCCGAGTGGTGATCGCTGACGACGAGCCGCTGATCCGGGCCGGGATCAGGATGATCCTGACCTCGGCTCCGGACATCGAGGTCGTCGCGGAGGGGGCGAACGGCCGGGAGGCGGTGGAGTTGGTCCGGTCGCACGCCCCGGACGTGGTGCTGCTGGACATCCAGATGCCGGTGATGGACGGGCTGACGGCGCTGGGCGAGCTGGTGCGGACGGTGCCGGGCGTGCGGGCGCTGATCCTGACCACCTTCGGGGAGAAGGAGAACGTGCTGCGGGCGCTGGGCCAGGGAGGCGCCGGCTTCCTGCTGAAGGACTCGGCGCCCGGTGAGCTGATCGGCGCGGTCCGGGCGGCGGCCGCCGGGGACGCGTACCTCTCGCCCTCGGCGACCCGGCACGTGGTCGACCAGCTGGCGGCCGGTCAGGCCGCGGGTCGCGGCGAGGCGGCCCGGCGGCGTGTGGCGGAGCTCAGCGAACGGGAGCGCGGGGTGTTGGCGCTGCTGGGGGAGGGGCTGTCGAACGCGGACGCGGGCCGGCGGCTGCACATGAGCGAGGGCACGGTGAAGACGTACGTGAGCCGGATCCTCGCGAAGCTGGAGTGCGAGAACCGGGTCCAGGCCGCCCTGCTGGCCAGGGACGCCGGGCTGTAGATACGGTTCGGGCCGAAGATCGGCCGGGGCGGCCGGTGTGGCGCGACAGGTGTGGGTGGGGGCGGCGCGGATGGTGACGGTACCGGAGCAGTGCGCGGTGGGCGGCGTGGGCGGCGTGGACGGGGCGGCGGGCCCGGGCGGCGGGCGGATACCGCGCGTCGAGGGCTTCGCGCGCCGGACCGTGGCGAGTTCGCCGAAGGACGCCGGGAAGGCGCTGCGGGTGCGGGTACCGCGCGCGGCGCACGCACGGTTCGAGGCTCCGGCCGGGCGGCCGGACGCCGTGCGGGCGGTGGAGGAGTCCAACGTCGGCCGGGTCGCCGAGCTGACCCCGATACGGGTGGGCCGGATGGCCGCGAACCCCTTCGCGTTCCTGCGCGGTGCGGCCGGGCTGATGGCGCACGACCTGTCCGGCGGTCCGGTGACGGGGGTGGGCGCGCAGATCTGCGGAGACGCGCACGCCGCCAACTTCGGCCTGTACGGGGACGCGCGCGGCCGGCTCGTCATCGACCTGAACGACTTCGACGAGACCGTCTTCGGCCCGTGGGAGTGGGACGTGAAGCGGCTGGCGACCTCGCTGGTGCTGGCCGGGCGGGTGGCGGGCGCCGACGAGGACACCTGCCGGGCGGCGGCGCTGGACGCGGTGGGCGCGTACCGGCGCACCATGCGGCTGCTGGCGAGGCTCCCCGCGCTCGACGCGTGGAACGCCATCGCCGATGAGGAACTGGTCTCCCACACCGACGCCCGCGACCTGCTGGGCACCCTGGAACGGGTCTCGGCGAAGGCCCGCAACAACACCTCGGCGCGTTTCGCCGCCAAGTCGACCGAGGTGGTTCCCGACGGCGAGGCCGACGGGAACCGGCCCGACGGCGAATCGGCCCAGCGGCGGTTCGTCGACGCGCTGCCGGTGCTGCGCCGTGTAGGCGACGGAGAGGCGGCGGCCGTGGCCGCCGCGCTCGGCCCGTACCTGAAGACGTTGCCGGGGGACCGGCTGCCGCTGCTGGCCCGGTACGCGATCCACGACGTGGCCTTCCGCGTCGTCGGCACGGGAAGCGTGGGCACCCGCTCGTACGTGGTGCTGCTGCTGGACCACCGGGGGGAGCCGCTGGTGCTCCAGGTGAAGGAGGCGCGGCCGTCGGTGCTGCTGCCGTACCTGCCCGCGCTGGGCTTCCACGCCGCGGTGGAGGAGCACGAGGGCCGCCGGGTGGTGGCCGGGCAGAAGCGGATGCAGGTGGTCTCCGACATCCTGCTGGGCTGGACCACGGTGGAGGGGCGGCCCTTCCAGGTACGCCAGTTCCGCAACCGCAAGGGCAGCGTGGACCCGGCGGCGCTGGCCGTGGAGCAGATCGACGACTACGGGCGGATGACCGGCGCCCTGCTGGCCCGGGCGCACGCGCACAGCGCCGATCCGCGGCTGCTGGCCGCCTACTGCGGCAAGAACGAGGAGCTGGACGAGGCGATGGCCGCTTTCGCCGTGGCCTACGCCGACCGGACCGAGGCCGACCACGCGGACCTGGTGGCGGCGGTACGCAGCGGGCGGATCGCGGCGGAGGCCGGGGTCTGACGGGCGCCTCGAGGCGGGTCGGGCCCCCTTCTTCCCGCCCGTCGCTTCCGGGGCGATGTTTCACGTGAAACATCGCCCGTGCGGGCGGGCCGTAGGCTGGCCGGGTGAGCGAGCAGACCGAGCAGCCCGAGCAGACAGTCCCCGGGGACTCCGCGGCATCCCCGGCCTCCCCGACCTCCGGGACCGACGGGTCAGCCGGGGCCTTCAGTGACGCCGGTGACGAGCGGCCCGAGGCGCGGCTCGACCGGGCCGTGCGGGCCGCCGAGCAGGCGCTGATCGAGTTCGAGATCGCGGTGGAGACCTTCCGGGTGGAGGTCGAGAACTTCTCCCGGCTCCACCACCAGAAGCTGGGCCCGATGTACTCGCGCCTGGACGAGCTGGACGCGCTGATCGCGGAGGCGAAGGCGGCCCGCAGTGGCGACCCCGAGGATCTGCGGCGGGCGCGCGACGCGCGCGCGCTGGTCATGCCGATGCCCGGGGTGGAGGAACTGTTCCACGACTGGCTCGGCTCCGACGGGATCTCCGACGACGCCGCCGCGATGCTCACCGACCGGCCCGTGCGGCCGCCGGAGCGGGTGCGTCCTCCGGAGGAGGTCCGCCGCCTCTACCGGGAGCTGGTGCGCAAGGCGCATCCGGATCTGGCCCAGGACGAGGCCGAGCGGGCCCGGCGTGACGCGTTCATCGCGCGGGTCAATGCCGCGTACGGGCGCGGTGAGGAGCAGCTGCTGCGGGAGCTGGCCGAGGAGTGGGCGGCCGGTCCCGCGCCGGAGGCCGTGCGGCCGAGCGAGAGCGAGGAGCTGTACGCCCGGCTGGAGTGGCTGGCGCGGCGCAAGGAGCTGCTGGCGGCGGTGGCCCGGGAGCTGGAGGACAGCGCCATCGGGTCGATGCTGCGGATGGCTCCGGACGACCCGGACCGGCTGCTGGAGGAGATCGCGGAGCAGCTGCTGGCGCAGGTCTCCGAACGCGAGGCGGAGCTCGCGGCCCTCGGCACCGAGTAGGGGGTGTCGGGCCACCCTCCTCGGATAGGTTGGCAAGCCAGATCCGCGAAGAGAAAAGGCGACAGCTATGAACTTCGGACCGCTTCCCTCGGTGGACGCCGCCGCGGTGCCCTCCGAGGGCTTTGTCCTGGACGTCCGGGAGGACGACGAATGGGCGGCCGGGCATGTCGAGGGCGCGCTGCACATCCCGATGAGTGACTTCGTGGCCCGCTTCGGCGAGCTCACGGAGGCCGTCGCAGAGGACAGCCGGGTGCACGTGATGTGCCGGGTGGGCGGGCGCTCGGCGCAGGTCACCCAGTACCTGGTGCGTCAGGGCATCGACGCCGTCAACGTCGACGGGGGGATGCAGGCCTGGGAGAGCGCCGGGCGCCCCATGGTCACGGACAACGGGACCCCGGCCTTCGTGCTGTAGCGGTCAGCGGATCAGGCGAGGGGGTGGGCGGCCAGCAGGTCGCCCAATGCCTCCTCGTGCGCCGCGGCCGGCCCGAGCTGGAGTTCCAGCTGCTTGGCCCAGGCGTGGTAGCGGTGCAGCGGGTAGTCCGTGTCGGCGCCGAAGCCGCCGTGCAGGTGCTGTGCGGTCTGCACGACCCGGCGTACGCCTTCGGAGGCCCAGATCTTGGCGACCGCGACATCACCGGCGCTGGGCAGCGGTCCGCCCGCGCCGCCGGTCGCCGCGTCGAGCCGCCACGCGGCCTGCCAGAGGGTGACCTCCATGGCGCGCAGGTCGATGTAGCGGTCGGCGGCCTGCACGGCCACGGCCTGGAAGGTGGCCACCGGGAAGCCGAACTGTTCGCGCTTGCCGGTGTACTGGCTGGTCATGGTGAGGACGGCCTCGCCGAGGCCGAGCGCGAGGGCGCAGGTGCCGGTGGCCAGGAGCTGGTGGAGCCGGTCCCAGGCGCCGGGGGTGTCGACGAGGTGGTTCCCGGGCACCTTGACGCCGTCCAGGCTGAGTTCGGCGAGCCGCTCGCCGCTGGTGGAGTACTGGTCGGCGAGGTCAAGCCCCTCGGTGAGCCGCGGCACGAGCGCGAGGACCGCCTCGCCGTCGCCGCGGTGGGCGGGTACGGCGATCCAGTCGGCACTGTGCGCCCACGGGACGGAGGTCTGCACCCCGTCCAGGATCCACTGCTCGCCCTCGCGGCGTGCGGTGACGGCCAGTTCGGCCGGATCGTGCCCGGTGCGGCCGTGCGCGGCGACGGTGAGGACGAGCGTGCCGCGCCCGGCTCCCGGCAGCAGGGCGGCGGCCAGTTCGGCGCTGCCGTGGGCCTGGACGGCCATGGCCGTGGCGCAGTGCTCCAGCAGCGGCACGCGGGCCAGTACCTTCGCCGCCTCCCGCAGGACCAGGCACAGCGCGATGGTGTCGAGCCCGGCCCCGCCGTGTTCCTCCGCGAGGACGAGGCTCAGCAGGTCGGATCCGGCGAGCTTGGCCCACAGCGGGCGATCGAACTCCTGGGCGACGGCCCCGGGCGTGAGCGCGGGGCTGGGGACGCGGTCGGGAGCGACATCCGCGAAGACGGCCTTCGCCGCCTCGACGGCGGCCTGCTGTTCCTCGGTGAAGGTGAAGTCCACTGCCTGTCCTCCCGCGCGCACCGGATCCCGTTCGTCTCTGACGGGGCGTCAAGATAGGGCACGCTTCCGAAAAAGCACAGGCCTGGGCCGACGGCTAGCGGTCGAAGTCGATCTCCACTTCCTCCGTCACCGCGTGGGACTGGCAGGCCAGGACGAATCCGGCCTCCGTCTCCTCCGCCTCCAGCGCGAAGTTGCGGTCCATCCGCACCTCGCCCGCCACCAGGAACGCCCGGCAGGTGCCGCAGACCCCGCCCTTGCAGGCGTACGGGGCGTCCGCGCGGTTGCGCAGCACGGCGTCCAGCAGCGACTCGCCGTCCTGGACCGGCCAGGTGCCCGAGCGGCCGTCGAGCCGGGCCGTGACCCGGCCGTGGGAGGGCGCCGCGGACCGGGCCGGGGCCGCCGCGGCGGCGTCCTCGACGTGGAAGATCTCCTCGTGCACCCGGGTCCGTACGACCCCCAGCTCGCCCAGCGCCCGCTCGGCGCTCAGCACCAGCCCGTACGGACCGCACAGGAACCAGCCCGTCACCTCCGGGACCGGCAGCAGCGCGGGCAGCAGGGACGTCAGGCGCGCCTCGTCGAGCCGGCCCGAGGGCAGTCCGGCCTCCTGCTCCTCGCGGGAGAGCACCGTCACCAGCTGGAAGCGGGCCGGGTAGCGGTCCTTGAGGTCGGCCACCTCCTCCAGGAACATCGTCGAGGCGGCCGTCCGGTCGCTGCGCACCAGGCAGAAGCGGGCGTCGGGCCGCGCCGCCAGCAGGCTCGCGGCGATCGACAGCACCGGGGTGATCCCGCTGCCGCCGACGACCGCCGCGTAGTGCGCGCCGGCGGGGGCGGCGGCCGGATCCAGCACGAACCGGCCGGCCGGGACCATCACGTCCAGCACGTCCCCGGCGGCGATCTCCTTGTGCGCGAACGTGGAGAACTCGCCGCCCTCCACCAGTCGCACCCCGACCCGCAGCTCCGCCGGGCCCGGGCCGTCGGCGGCCGGGGCGGGCGAGCAGATCGAGTAGGTGCGGCGGATCTCCGGGCCCTCCGGCGCGTTGCGGCGCAGGGTGAGGTGCTGGCCGGGCGCGTGCCGGTACTCGGCGCGCAGTTCCTCGGGGACGGCCAGGGTCAGCGCCACGGAGTCGTCGGTGAGCCGGTCGACCGCCGTCACCGTCAGCGGGTGGAAGGCGCCGTGGCGGGCAGGGCGCGCGGGGCCCGGGGACGCCTGCGGCGCGGACACGGCCATTCACAGCTCCTTGAAGTGGTCGAACGGTTCGCGGCAGGCGACGCAGCGGCGCAGCGCCTTGCACGCGGTGGAGGAGAACCGGCTGAGCAGTTCGGTGTCGGTCGATCCGCAGTGGGGGCAGCGGACCGACAGGGTGAGGGGGACCGGTCCGCCCGCGGCGTGCGGGCGGGGCGGGGCGATGCCGAACTCGGCCAGCTTCCGGCGGCCTTCGGCGCTGATGTCATCCGTCGACCAGGCCGGGGAAAGCACCGTGGTGACCCGCACCTCGGCTATGCCGTGGCCGGTCAGGACCCGCTCGATGTCGGCCGACATCGCCTCGATGGCAGGGCAGCCGGTGTAGGTGGGGGTGAGGGTGACCTCGGCGTGGCCGTCCTCGTGCATCCGCACGCCGCGCACGACGCCCAGCTCGGCGAGGGTGAGCACGGGCAGCTCGGGATCGGGGACGGAGCCGGCGAGCTCGGTCAGCTCCGCCTCCAGACGGGTCGTGCTCGCCGCCCCGGCGGCTCCGGTGCCGGTCACCACGACGCTCCCGGATGGCTGCGGTGCAGGTGTTGCATCTCGGCGATCAGCCGCCCGAACGGCTCGGTGTGCAGCCCCTGCCGGCCCGCTCCGGCGGCCCAGGCCCCCGTACGCGGGCCCTCGGGCAGATCGAGCCCGGCCCGCTCCAGTACGCCGCCCAGCGCGGCCAGCCAGCGTCCTTCGAGGGCGGCCAGGTCCACGTCCAGCCCGTCGACCGGCTGGAACATCTCGCCGGTGTACTTCCACAGCCCGTCCAGCGCGGTCCGGATCCGCCGGCGGCTCTCGTCCGTGCCGTCGCCGAGCCGCAGCGTCCACTGCTCGGCGTGGTCGCGGTGGTACGCGGTCTCCTTGACGGCCTTGGCCGCGAGCGGGGCGAACGGGCCGTCTCCGGTGGCCAGTTCCCCGTAGAGCTCGTGCTGGTAGACGGAGAAGTAGAGCTGGCGGGCGATGGTGTGTGCGAAGTCGCCGTTCGGCTGCTCGACCAGCTGGAGGTTGCGGAAGGAACGCTCCTCGCGCAGGAAGGCCAGCTCGTCCTCGTCGCCCACCATGGACAGCAGGATGCGGGCCTGGCCGAGCAGGTCGAGGGCGATGTTGGCGAGCGCGACCTCCTCCTCCAGGACGGGGGCGTGGCCCGCCCACTCGCCCAGGCGGTGGGAGAGGATCAGCGCGTCGTCGCCGAGCGCGAGGGCGGCGGCGGCAGTGAAGCCGGTGGCGGTGGCGGTGGCGGTGTGCGTTCCGCTCGTGGTGCTGTTTTTGTTCACAGGTGGCGCACCCCCTCGGGGATCTCGTAGAAGGTGGGGTGGCGGTACGGCTTGTCGGCGGACGGGGCGAAGAACGGGTCCCGCTCGTCCGGCGAGGAGGCGACGATCTGGGTGGAGGGCACCACCCAGATCGAGATGCCCTCGCCGCGCCGCGTGTAGAGGTCGCGGGCGTTGCGCAGGGCCATTTCCGCGTCGGGGGCGTGGAGGCTGCCCGCGTGCGTGTGCGAGAGGCCGCGGCGCGAGCGCACGAACACCTCCCACAGGGGCCAGTTCTGCGTCATGCCTGTACCTCTCGTCCGGTGCTGGTGTGCTTCTCGGCGTACGCCGCGGCCGCCTCGCGGACCCAGGCGCCTTCTTCGTGGGCCGTACGCCGCTGGCTGATCCGCTGCTCGTTGCACGGGCCGTTGCCCTTGAGCACGTCCCAGAACTCGGCCCAGTCGATGGCGCCGAAGTCGTGGTGCCCGCGCTCCTCGTTCCACTTCAGGTCCGGGTCCGGCAGGGTCAGGCCCAGCGACTCGGCCTGCGGGACGGCGATGTCCACGAAGCGCTGGCGCAGCTCGTCGTTGGTGTGGCGCTTGATCCGCCAGGCCATCGACTGTGCGGAGTGCGCCGACTCGTCGTCCGGCGGGCCGAACATCATCAGCGACGGCCACCACCAGCGGTCGACCGCGTCCTGGGCCATCGCGTGCTGCGCCTCGGTGCCACGCGAGAGGGCGAGGAGCAGCTCGTACCCCTGGCGCTGGTGGAAGGACTCCTCCTTGCAGATCCGGACCATGGCACGCGCGTAGGGACCGTAGGAGCAGCGGCAGATCGGCACCTGGTTGGTGATCGCCGCGCCGTCCACGAGCCAGCCGATCGCGCCCACGTCGGCCCAGGTCAGGGTGGGGTAGTTGAAGATCGAGGAGTACTTCTGCTTCCCCGCGTGGAGCTTGTCCAGCAGTTCGTCGCGGCTGGTGCCGAGGGTCTCGGCGGCGCTGTAGAGGTAGAGGCCGTGGCCCGCCTCGTCCTGCACCTTGGCCATGAGGATCGCCTTGCGGCGCAGCGAGGGCGCCCGGGTGATCCAGTTGGCCTCGGGCTGCATGCCGATGATCTCGGAGTGCGCGTGCTGGGCCATCTGGCGGACCAGGGAAGCGCGGTACTCGTCGGGCATCCAGTCACGCGGCTCCACGCGCTCGTCCGCCGCCACAGCGGCGTCGAAGGCCGCGGCGAGCTGCGCGCCGAGGTCCGCGGGCTGCTCGTCCGCGGCGCCCGTCATGCCCGCTGGGCCTGCGCCGCCCGCTGTGCCTGCGCCGCCCGCTGTGCCCGGGCCTGATTCCGGGGTCACTGCGACCATCCCGGCCCCCTGTCAGAGTCTGCCGTCCGCCCGACCGACCGATCGTTCGGTTCATCTTCTTCAATGGTGAGACGACGGCCCGTAGGGTGTCAACCTCTGTGGGCAACCCTGTGGACGCCGATGATCGGGGCGGGATGGATTCGAACGAGCGCGGACTCGCGGAAACAGCCCTTCCGCCACCGCCCCGGCCGCCCGGCATAGCGGGTCTTTCCGCCCCGTACCGGGTCGTGGCGGCCCTCGCCCTGGCAGCCGTGGCCGTCGGCGCCTGCGTGCACCTCGGCCTCGTCTTCCTGCACGTCGCCCCGTCCAACACGCTGAGCAAGCGGCACGCGGAACTGGTCGACTCGTGGGTCTACCCCGAGTTCGAACAGAACTGGAAGCTCTTCGCCCCCAACCCCCTCCAGCAGAACATCGCAGTCGAGGTCCGGACCCAGGTGCGCACCGCCGGCGGCGGCCTCGTCACCAGCGACTGGCGCGACCTGTCCGCCGAGGACGGCGCGGCCATCCGGCACAGCCTGCTGCCGAGCCACACCGACCAGAACGAGCTCCGGCGGGCCTGGGACTTCTTCACCGGCTCCCACGACGAGGACGACAACCCGAACGGCGACCGCGGCGCGCTGTCGCAGGAGTACCTGCGGCGGATCGTGATCCACCGGCTCCCCCCGGCCCGCGAGGGTGACGAGATCGTGCGGATCCAGCTGCGCTCGGCGACGACGGCCGTGCCCGCGCCGAGCTGGAGCACCGAGACGACCGACACCCGGACGTACTACCGGGAGCTGCCGTGGTGGACGGTATGAGGCCGAGGATCTCGGCGGGGCGGGCCCTGGTGGGACAGGCACTGGGGAAGGTGACGGGCCGGGCGCTGGGCCCGTACCAGAGCGCCGTGGTCCGCATCGGCTTCGCCGGGACGTGGCTGTTCTTCCTGCTGCGGGAGTTGCCGCGGCGGCACGAGCTGTACGGGCCCGACGGCCCCTGGAGCTGGGAGCTGGCGGAGCGGCTGATCGCCTCGAACCGGGCCTTCACCGTGCTGCTGTGGTCGGACTCCACGCTCTGGTTCGAGACGGTGTACGCCCTCTCCGTGCTCGCGAGCGCGCTGCTGGTGCTGGGCTGGCGGACGCGGGCGACGTCCGTGGTCTTCATGGTCGGGGTGCTGTCGCTGCAGAACCGCAGTGTGTTCATGGGCGACGGAGGGGACAACGTCATCCACCTGATGGCGATCTACCTGGTGCTGACACGGTGCGCGCAGGTGTGGTCGCTGGACGCGCGGCGGGCGAGGCTGCGGGGGTCCGCGTCGGCGGGGCCGGCGGGGCCGGTCCTGTGGGCCGTGCTGGGCGGGGTCTTCGCGTACGGGGCGGCGACGGGGCGGTTCAGCGGTGGCTGGCTGGCGGCGTTCGCGGCGGTGTGGGTGGGGTCGGCGCTGTGGTGGATGGTCGACCGGTGGCAGGCGGGCGGGGAGGAGCGGGCGGTCCTCGACGTGCTGGCGAACCTGCTGCACAACGCGGGGATGCTGGTGATCATGGCGGAGGTGTGCCTGATCTACGCGACGGCCGGCTGGTACAAGATCCAGGGCTCGCGGTGGCAGGACGGGACCGCGCTGTACTACCCCCTCGGGCTGGACTACTTCAGCCCGTGGCCCGGACTGTCCGGGCTGCTGGCGGGGAGCGGGACGCTGGTGATGCTGCTGACCTACGGGACGGTGGCGGTGCAGGTGGCGTTCCCGTTCGCGCTGTTCAACCGGCGGGTCAAGAACGTGCTGCTGGCGGTGATGATGCTGGAGCACGCGGGGATCGCGGTGCTGCTGGGGCTGCCGTTCTTTTCTCTGGCGATGATCGCCGCCGATGCGGTGTTCTTGCCGACCGGGTTCCTGGTGTGGCTCGGAGCCGTGCGGCGCCGCCGGGCCGCCGTACGGGTGCCCCCGTTGGGCGCCGAGTCGATCCCGATCCCGATCCCGGCCCAGGGTGGAGCCGAGCCGCGCCTCAAACCCCCCAGACTCCGTCCGGGGATACCCCCTGGCGGAGCTGAATGAGGCGGGTGTGGTGCCCTGCGTGCGGGCTGGCCAGGGTGCAGGGGCTGGGCCGGGCCGGTCGTGGACGCGGGGGACCGTAGGGTCGGCGGTATGAGTGAGCAGCTGAGGGGCGATGACGTGGTGCGGGCCTGGCGGGAAGTGGCCGGGCGGGACGGGGTCGTGCTGCTCGACGGGTTTCACACGCTGAAGCACGCCCTGCGCTTCGGGGCGGACGTCCTGGCGGTGGTCGCCGACGACCCCGAGGCGGTGCGGGCGCTCGCCGCCGGGCTGGCCGCGGACGTGGAGGCGGACGTGGCCCGGCTGGTGCGGCGGGCTCCGCTCAAGGAGCTGCTGCCCCGCGTGCACCCCACCGGGGTCGCCGCCCTCGCCGTACGGCCCGACAAGGAGGCCCGGCGGGCCGCGCTGGCGAAGACGCCCCGGGCCGCGCCCGTGGTCGTGCTCGACAATCCCCGCAACCTCGGCAACGTCGGCGCCGTCGTCCGTCTCGCCGCGGGCTTCGGCGCCACCGGCGTCCTGACCCGCGGCGACCTCGACCCCTGGCACCCGAACGTGGTCCGGGCCGGGGCCGGGCTGCACTACGCCACCACCGTGGACCGGGTCGAACTGGACGAGCTGCCCGCCGGGCCGCTGTACGCGCTCGACCCGGAGGGCGAGGACATCCGCTCCCTCACCCTCCCGGACGACGCCCTGCTCGCCTTCGGCTCCGAACGCCACGGCATCTCGCCCGAGCTGCGCGCCCGCGCCGATCACCTGGTGTCCCTGCCGATGCGGCCGCAGGTCTCCAGCTACAACCTGGCGACCAGTGTCGCCATGGCCCTGTTCCACTGGGGCGGGCCCTACCCCGAAGCGCACTAGGCCTGGCGGCGGACCTCCACCACGCGGAAGCGGTTCGCGACGAACGCGCCGTCGCACAGCGCGGCGTTGGCCGCCGGGTTGCCGCCCGAGCCGTGGAAGTCGGAGAAGGCCGCGGTCTGGTTGACGTAGACCCCGCCGGTCAGGTTCAGCGACAACTGCGCCGACTCCTCCAGGCAGACCTCCTCGATGGCCCGCTCGGTGTCCGGCGAGGTCGTGTACGCGCCCACCGTCATCGCGCCCTTCTCCCGCACCGTGCGGCGCAGCAGCTCCAGCGCGTCCGCGGTGGAGTCCACCGCCACCGCGAAGGACACCGGGCCGAAGCACTCCGAGAAGTAGGCGGCCTCCGGATCCGGCTTGGAGGCGTCCAGCTTGACCATGACCGGCGTACGCACGACCGCGTCCGGGAACTCCGGGTTCACCACCTCGCGCGAGGCCAGCGCGACCTCGCCCAGCCCGGCCGCCGCCTCCAGCCGGGCCTTGACGCCCGGGTTGACCAGCGCGCCCAGCAGCGCGTTGGCCCGGGCGTCGTCGCCGAGCAGGCCCGAGACCGAGGCGGCGAGGTCCGCGACGACCTCGTCGTACGACTTGTGGCCGGCGTCCGTCTCGACGCCGTCACGCGGGATGAGCAGGTTCTGCGGGGTGGTGCACATCTGGCCGCTGTACAGGGACAGCGAGAAGGCCAGGTTGGACAGCATCCCCTTGTAGTCGGAGGTCGAGTCGATGACGACGGTGTTGACGCCCGCCTTCTCCGTGTAGACCTGCGCCTGGCGGGCGTTGGCCTCCAGCCAGTCCCCGAACTCCGTGGACCCGGTGTAGTCGATCAGCTTGATCTCGGGCCGGACGGCGAGCGTCTTGGCGATGCCCTCGCCCGGCCGCTCGACCGTGAGCGCCACCAGGTTCGGGTCGAAGCCGGTCTCGGCGAGGACGTCGCGGGCGACCTGGACCGTGAGCGCCAGCGGGAGCACGGCGCGCGGGTGCGGCTTGACCAGCACCGCGTTGCCGGTGGCCAGGGAGGCGAACAGGCCCGGGTAGCCGTTCCAGGTGGGGAAGGTGTTGCAGCCGATCACCAGGGAGATGCCGCGCGGCACGGCGGTGAAGGTCTTGCCGAGCTCCAGCGGATCCCGCTTGCCCTGCGGCTTCGACCAGTCGGCCTGGCCGGGGACGCGGGTCTGCTCCTCGTAGGCGTAGGCCACCGCCTCCAGGCCGCGGTCCTGCGCGTGCGGGCCGCCCGCCTGGAACGCCATCATGAAGGCCTGGCCGCTGGTGTGCATGACCGCGTGCGCGAACTCGTGCGTCCGCGCCCCGATGCGGGACAGGATCTCCACGCAGACGAGTGCGCGCGCCAGCGGTCCGGCGTCCCGCCAGGCGGCCATGCCGGCCCGCATCGCGGGCAGCAGCACGTCCGGGTCCGCATGCGGGTACTCCACGCCCAGCTCGATGCCGTACGGGGACACCTCGCCGCCGGCCCAGCCGTCGGTACCGGGCTGCCCCAGGTCGAAGCGGGTGCCGCGGACGGCTTCGAAGGCGGCGACGCCGTCGGCCGGCGCGGTCTCCCCGTACGCCTTGGGGTGCTCGGGGTGCGGGGACCAGTAGGCGCGGCTGCGGATGGCAGACAGCGCCTGGTCCAGGGTGGGCCGGTGCTTCTCGGTCAGCTGGGGGAGGGTGAGCTCGGCGGCCATCAGGGACCAACTCCTCGTTGAGCCGGGCAGGATCAGGCTGATTTCGCAGGCTGAGATCAGGCAGGGGCGGGTGAAGAAGAGCAGACTGGAGCTAGAGTAACCGAACGATCGGTCGGGACAAGAGGCCCCGGGGAGACCTGTGGACAACCCGGTGCGGGAGGATCAGGACATGACACCAATCGAGCGGTCCCGCACTGTGGCGGTCGTCGGCGCCGGCACCATGGGGCAGGGCATCGCCCAGGTGGCTCTTCTCGCAGGTCACCGCGTGCTGATCCACGACATCGACGCCGGTCTCGCGGCGAGCGGAGCCGGGCTCGTGCGGGACCGCGTCGAGCGGATGGCCGCCAAGGGGCGCCTGGATCGCGCCGAGGCCGAGGACGCGATCGGCCGGATCGATTCGTCCGCCGGCAGCCTGGCCCGCCTCGCCGAGGCCGCCCTCGTCATCGAGGCGGTCGTCGAGGACGTCACCGTCAAGCGCGCGCTCTTCGCCGCGCTCGAAGAGGTGGTTTCGCCGGACACCCTGCTGGCCACCAACACCTCCTCCCTCTCCGTCACCGAGCTCGCCGCGGGCCTCGCGCACCCCGGCCGCTTCCTCGGCCTGCACTTCTTCAACCCGGCGCCGCTGCTCCCGCTCGTCGAGGTCGTCAGCGGCTTCGCGACCGATCCGGCCGCCGCCGCGCGCGCGCACGGCACGGTCCTCGGCTGGGGGAAGACGCCGGTCCGCTGCGCCGACACCCCTGGCTTCATCGTCAACCGGATCGCCCGCCCCTTCTACGCGGAGGCCTTCGCGGTCTACGAGGAGCAGGGCGCCGACCCGGCCACCATCGACGCCGTGCTGCGCGAGAGCGGCGGCTTCAAAATGGGCCCGTTCGCGCTGACCGACCTGATCGGGCAGGACGTCAACGAGGCCGTCACCCGCTCGGTCTGGGAGTCCTTCTTCCGCAGCCCCAAGTTCACGCCGTCGCTCGCCCAGCGCCGGCTCGTCCAGTCCGGGCGCCTCGGCCGCAAGTCGGGCCACGGCTGGTTCCCGTACGGCGACGAGGCGCCGGACCCGGCCCCGCACACGGCCGGCCCCGAGGAGGCACCGGCCGCCCTCACGGTCGTCGGAGACCTCGGCCCGGCCGCGGTCCTGGCCGACCTGGCCGAGGAGGCGGGGATCGCGGTGACGGTCACCGAGCACGGGGGCCCGTACATCCAGCTCCCCGGCGAGGGCCAGCTGGTGCTCGCGGACGGCAAGACCTCCGTGGAATTCGCCGACGTCGTCTACTTCGACCTCGCCCTCGACTACCGCGACGCCACCCGGATCGCGCTCTCGGCGAGCGAGGACACCAGCGAGCGGACCCTGGCCGAGGCCGTCGGCCTCTTCCAGAAGCTGGGGAAGAAGGTCTCGGTCATCGGGGACGTCCCCGGCATGATCGTCGCGCGGACCGTCGCCATGCTGATCGACCTCACCGCCGACGCCGTGGCGCGCGGGGTGGCCGACGCCGAGGACATCGACACCGCGATGCGGCTGGGCGTCAACTACCCGGTGGGGCCGAGCGAATGGCACGCCCGCCTCGGTCAGGACTGGGCGTACGACCTGCTGCACCACCTGGACGAGCGCTGCCCCGGCGGCCGCTACGCGCCCTCGCTGGCGCTGTTCAAGCTGGGCTACGCGGCTGGTGAGGACGCCGGTGAGGACGCCGACGAGGGGGAGAAGACGCGATGACGACCGCCAGACGGGACACGTACACCCCGGAGACCCTGCTCACCGTCGCCGTCCAGGTCTTCAACGAGCGCGGCTACGACGGCACGTCCATGGAGCACCTCTCCAAGGCGGCCGGAATCTCCAAGTCCTCCATATACCACCACGTCGCGGGCAAGGAGGAGCTGCTCCGGCGGGCGGTCAGCCGCGCCCTCGACGGGCTCTTCGCCGTACTCGACGAGCCGGGGGCGATACGCGGCCGGGCGGTCGAGCGGGTCGAGTACGTCACGCGGCGCACGGTCGAGGTGCTGCTCACCGAGCTGCCCTACGTGACCCTGCTGCTGCGCGTACGCGGCAACACGCGCACGGAGCGCTGGGCGCTGGAGCGCCGCCGCGAGTTCGACCACCGGGTGGCCGACCTGCTCAAGGCCGCCGCGGCCGAAGGGGACCTGCGCGCGGACGTGGACAGCCGGCTCGCCACGCGCCTGCTGTTCGGCATGGTGAACTCCCTGGTCGAGTGGTACCGCCCGCACCCCGGCGCGGATCACGACCAGCTCGCGGACGCGGTGGTCCACCTGGCCTTCGACGGGCTGCGGACGGCGACGTAGGCCACGTAGGCCACGTAGACCTCTGGACCTCTACTCCTCCGTGATCGTCGGGCCGCCCGCAGGCGGGCCCGGCGCCAGGAGGTCCGTCTCCTCGAACACCAGCAGGGTGCGCGTGGAGAGCACCTCCGGGATGGCCTGGAGGCGGGTCAGGACCAGCTCGCGCAGGGTCCGGTTGTCCGGGGTGTGCACCAGGAGCAGCACGTCGAAATCCCCGCTGACCAGCGCGATGTGGGCAGCTCCCGGCAGTTCGCGCAGCTGCTCGCGCACCGTCCGCCAGGAGTTCTGCACGATCTTCAGGGTGATGTAGGCCGACGCGCCCTGGCCCGCGCGTTCGTGGTTCACCCGGGCCGTGAAGCCCCGGATCACCCCGTCGTCGATGAGCCGGTTGATCCGGGCGTAGGCGTTCGCGCGCGAGACGTGCACCTGCTCGGCCACCGACCGTATCGACGCGCGGCCGTCCGCCTGGAGCAGTCGGACGATCGACCGGTCGATCGGGTCCAGCGGGCGCGGCGGGACGGGCGAGGCCCCTGAGGCACCCCCCGGTGGAATCGGTGCGGAACCCGCTCCGGCCATTTGTTCATCCGGCATTGCCCCCTGCCTCCCTCTCCTGGACGTCCTGCACCCATCCCAGGGCCACGGCGCCACTTTGTCCACAGCCTGGAGCCGCCTGTAGCCAAATTGCGCGGACAACCGAACAATCGGTAGGTGAGGCGCCTCACACCCGGGGCTCTCCCCGCCCGCTTCCCACGAGGAGGTGTACGCCGCCATGACGGTCCAAGAGCTGCCCGGTGCCGGTGCGTCCCACCGTCCGACCCCGCCGCCCGCCTGGAGGCCCCGTACGGACGCCGCGCCGCTGCTTCCGGACCCCGAGCCCTACCGGGTGCTGGGCACTCCGGCGGCCGAGCGCCTCGACCCCGCGCTGATGCGCCGGTACTACGCCGAGCTGGTCCTCGGCCGCCGCTACAACGCCCAGGCCACCGCGCTGACCCGGCAGGGCCGTCTCGCCGTGTACCCCTCCACCGTCGGGCAGGAGGCCTGCGAGATCGCGGCCGCCCTGGTCCTCCAGGAGCAGGACTGGCTCTTCCCGAGCTACCGGGACACCCTCGCCGCCGTGGCGCGCGGGCTGGACCCCGTACAGGCGCTGACGCTGCTGCGCGGCGACTGGCACACCGGGTACGACCCGCGCGAGTACCGGATCGCCCCGCTGTGCACCCCGCTCGCCACCCAGTTGCCGCACGCGGTGGGCCTGGCGCACGCCGCCCGGCTGCGCGGGGACGAGGTCGTCGCGCTGGCCATGGTCGGAGACGGCGGCACCAGCGAGGGCGACTTCCACGAGGCGCTGAACTTCGCGGCCGTCTGGCAGGCCCCGGTGGTCTTCCTGGTCCAGAACAACGGCTTCGCGATATCCGTCCCGCTCGCCAAGCAGACCGCCGCCCCGACGCTGGCCCACAAGGCCGTGGGCTACGGCATGCCGGGCCGGCTGGTCGACGGGAACGACGTCGCCGCCATGCACGAGGTGCTGACCGAGGCCGTCCAGCGGGCGCGCGCGGGCGGCGGCCCGACCCTGATCGAGGCCGTCACGTACCGGATGGAGGCGCACACCAACGCCGACGACGCGACCCGCTACCGCAGCGACGCCGAGGTGGAGGCCTGGAAGGCGCACGACCCGGTGGAGCTGCTGGAGCGCGAGCTGACGGCCCGCGGGATCCTCGACGAGGCGGGCATCCAGGAGGCGCGCGACGCAGCCGAGGAGATGGCGGCGACGCTGCGCGAGCGGATGAACGCCGATCCGGTGCTGGACCCCATGGACCTCTTCGCGCACGTCTACGCGGAGCAGACCGGCCGGTTGCGCGAGCAGGCGGAAATGCTGCGTGCCGAGCTGGAAGCGGAGGAGCAGTCGTGACGACGGTGGCGGCGAAGCCCGGAGCGAAGACCGGGGCGAAGCCCGCGACGATGGCGCAGGCCCTGAACCGGGCGATGCGCGACGCGATGGCCGAGGACCCGACGGTCCACGTCATGGGCGAGGACGTCGGGGCGCTGGGCGGGGTCTTCCGGATCACGGACGGGCTCGCGAAGGAGTTCGGCGAGGACCGCTGCACCGACACCCCGCTCGCGGAGGCCGGGATCCTGGGCGCGGCGGTGGGCATGGCGATGTACGGGCTGCGGCCGGTGGTCGAGATGCAGTTCGACGCGTTCGCGTACCCGGCCTTCGAGCAGCTCATCTCGCACGTGGCGAAGATGCGCAACCGCACGCGGGGCGCGATGCCGCTGCCGATCACCATCCGCGTGCCGTACGGCGGCGGCATCGGCGGCGTCGAGCACCACAGCGATTCCTCCGAGGCGTACTACGTGGCCACGCCCGGCCTGACCGTCGTGACCCCGGCGACCGTCGAGGACGCGTACGGGCTGCTGCGCGCGTCGATCGCGAGCGACGACCCGGTGGTCTTCCTGGAGCCCAAGCGGCTGTACTGGTCGAAGGCCGACTGGTCGCCGCAGGCGCCCGCCGCGGTGCCGGGGATCGGCAAGGCGCTGGTCCGGCGGACGGGCACGAGCGCGACGCTGATCACCTACGGACCCTCGCTGCCGGTGTGCCTGGAGGCGGCCGAGGCGGCGCGCGAGGAGGGCTGGGAGCTGGAGGTCGTGGACCTGAGGTCGCTGGTCCCCTTCGACGAGGAGACCGTCGTGGCCTCCGTACGCAGGACCGGGCGTGCCGTGGTCGTCCACGAGTCGGGCGGCTTCGGCGGACCGGGCGCGGAGATCGCCGCCCGCGTCACGGAGCGGTGCTTCCACCACCTGGAGGCGCCCGTGCTGCGGGTGACGGGATTCGACATCCCCTACCCGCCGCCGATGCTGGAGAAGCACCACCTGCCCGGTGTGGACCGGATCCTGGACACCGTGGCCCGCCTGCAGTGGGAGAACTGATGCCGCAGGTACTGGAGTTCAAGCTGCCCGACCTCGGTGAGGGCCTGACCGAGGCGGAGATCGTCCGCTGGCTGGTGGCCGTGGGCGATGTCGTCGAGATCGACCAGCCGGTGGTCGAGGTCGAGACGGCCAAGGCGATGGTCGAGGTGCCCTGCCCGTACGGGGGCGTGGTCACCGCGCGCTTCGGCGAGGAGGGCACGGAGCTGCCGGTCGGCGCTGCGCTGATCACGGTGGCGGTGGGATCCGTCACGGAGCCGGAGCCCGAGGAGTCGGCTTCCGGTTCGGGCAACGTCCTGGTCGGATACGGCACGGACCACTCCCGGCAGGCGCGGCGCAAGCGGGTCCGGCCGGGGGCGTCCGCGGCGTCTGCCGTGTCCGCCGTGTCAGCCGTGTCCGCGGCGCCGAAGGCGGCCGCGGTCGCTCCGGCGCCCGCCGCGAGCGGGCCGGTGGCGGTCGTCTCGCCGCTGGTGCGCAAGCTCGCCAAGGACCACGGGGTGGACCTGCGCGCGCTGCGCGGGTCGGGGCCCGAGGGCCTGATCCTGCGGGCGGACGTGGAGGCGGCGCTGCGGGCGCCCGAGCCCGCGGTCCAGCCCGCCGCTCCGGCCCGCGCCGTGGCCGCGCAGGGCGAGCGGATCCCCCTCAAGGGGCTGCGCGGAGCCGTGGCCGAGAAGCTCTCGCGCAGCCGGCGCGAGATCCCCGAGGCCACCTGCTGGGTCGACGCGGACGCCACCGAGCTGATGGCGGCCCGCGCCGCGATGAACGCCGTGGACGGGCCGAAGATCTCGGTGCTCGCCCTGCTGGCCCGGATCTGCACGGCCGCGCTCGCCAAGTACCCGGAGCTCAACTCCACCGTGGACCTCGCGGCGAACGAGATCGTCCGGCTCCCGGCCGTGCACCTGGGCTTCGCCGCGCAAACAGAACGCGGCCTGATGGTCCCGGTGGTCCGGGACGCGCAGACGCGCAGCCCGGAGTCCCTGTCGGCCGAGTTCGCCCGCCTCACCGAACTGGCGCGAGCCGGGAAGCTGACGCCGTCCGACCTCACGGGCGGGACGTTCACGCTGAACAACTACGGGGTGTTCGGGGTCGACGGCTCCACGCCGATCATCAACCACCCCGAGGCGGCCATGCTCGGCGTGGGTCGGATCATCCCCAAGCCGTGGGTGCACCAGGGCGAGCTGGCCGTCCGGCAGGTCGTCCAGCTGTCGCTGACCTTCGACCACCGCGTCTGCGACGGCGGCACGGCGGGCGGCTTCCTGCGGTACGTCGCCGACTGCGTCGAATCCCCGGCGGTGCTGCTCCGCAGCCTGTGACACCCCCCCCGCCCACCCCCCGGCCGGGG